>DATEEG010000001.1:0-8936 GCA_035281305.1 Acidimicrobiia bacterium
CTTCGAGGTGCAGCGAGCGCTGCGAGCTGCAGGACGGAGACAGGACGGGGCCGATCTGGCCGCTTCGATCAGGGAGTCGTTCGTATCGGCTTACCTCGAGAGATCTGCCCCCCGGCCCGCCGGAAATCCCGATGCCTGGGCGCTCCACTTCTACGAACTGTCTCGGATCAGCGGAATGATCTACAACCAGCTACGAGCCCGGAAGCCGCTGGGGGCTCTTTCAACGATGTCGTGGGCGCTTCGGAAGCGGGCCGGTATGGGATGGCGCGGTGGTCGCACCCCCGGTCAAGGATCGACCAGTTAGAAATCGATCGGGTAGGGAGCGACCGGTTGGCGATTGACCTGGCTCGCGATTGACCCTGGGGATCGTCGCCCAGTTCGGTTCAGCCTTCTCAGATGTCGACTGTCGGTGACGATGCGCCGGTTTAGTCTGAACAGATGCTGCCCGAAACTGTCCTTGTTGGAACTATGGAGGGTGGTCATGCTGGGTTGACCGGAGGCGAATGCAACCATGCCGACATTTCCGTCGACGGCGGCAATGAGCTGGACCTGTCGATGACCACCTCAACCGAGGGTGTCGATTGGTCCGGCGTCCGGTTCTCAGCCGCCAACGGCGTGGTCGGCGACGCTAGTCCTCGACCCATGAACGATTCCCTAAATGTCGGACGCACGACCGTCACCGTGCCCGAGAGCAGCTTCTACGCGACCCTTCACAAACCGGCCGACCGTTCCGCCTGGCTCTTGCGAATCCAATCCTGGCGCTGCTGAGTCCCATGGGCGTCTTTCCATTGTTCGTCGGGAGCGGTCGATCCGGCACGACCATGTTCGGGTTGATCTTCGATTCCCATCCCGACCTGGTCGTGACCCATGAGGCTCATTTCGTGGCGGGCCTGGCAGTTGACTACCCGTCGCTGCTGCGCCCCGGTGGCTTCGACCGGTCGACGTTCCTCGAGGGACTGCAGGCGAATGCCAACTTCCGCCGACTCGACCTTCCGATCTCTGAGGTCGACCACAAGCTGACGGCCTCAACCGTTGGCAACTACTCCGACGCAGTCCGGGCGGTCTTCGAACTGTTCGCCAATCGGCAGGGAAAGACCCTATACGGGGACAAGACTCCGGGCTACGTCAACCACCTCGACTTGCTGGGCGGCCTGTTTCCGGAGGCAAAATTCATTCACATCATTCGTGATGGGCGGGACGTGGGACTGGCCTATGTCGAGCGTCCCGAATGGGGGCCGCGGACGCTTCCCGAGGCTGCGATGTATTGGAGATCGCGGGTTGAACGAGGCAGGGAGTCCGGTAAGCGGCTAGGTCCTGACCGTTATCACGAGGTTCGATACGAGTCCCTGATAGCCGATGCCGCCGGCACCGTCCGCGAGTTGTGTCGATTCCTGGATCTCGAATTTCATCCCACCATGCTGGAGTATCACAAGCGGGGGGACACTCTCGCTGCGAGCACCCGGGACCCCCAGGCGTTCACGGCGCTCTCGAAGCCACCCACCCGGGGCCTGCGTGACTGGCGCACGCAGATGAGCAAGTCCGACATCGCCGTGTTCGAAGCAATAGCGGGTGACCTGCTTTCCGATCTTGGTTACGAACGCTCAACCTCTGCGACGACCCCACTCACGCGTCTCAAGGTTGGCGCCGCTCGCGTTCAATGGCAGCTGCGCAGGGTCGGAGCGAGGCTCGGCCGAACCACCCGACGTCTGCGACGGGTCCGCGCCACCTGACAGGCTGGTTCCGGTCAGGGCGGCGTATATCCGTAGCTCTCGAGCAGGCGGGCGGTCACGCGATCGGAACGGAATCCGCTGGCTCGGCGCCGTCCCTCCTCACCCATCCGTGCTCGCAGGTCGGAGTCATCCGCCAGTCGCCTGATTGCTGCCGCCGCCAGGGTCGGGTTCCCGGTCGGGAACAAGAGTCCGGCTTGATCCGACGAATCGCCTGCCAGGAGGTCGCGGAGAGGATCGAGGTCGCTGCTCACTACCGGAATTCCATTGAGCATGGCCTCGGCCGTCACCAGCGAGAACGACTCTTCCCGGGAGGGAACGAGGACAATGTCGCACTGATCGTAGATTCGGCGCACGTCGGCATCAGGTCCGGGCACTTTGATCAGAGCAGCGGTCATCGAGTCGAGCCGATTCCAGATCGGTGTGGCATAGAGAGATTCGACGCGCTTGGTGAAGAGGCGCCACTCGAGCGGCAGGTCGGTGAGGGCGTCGATGATGTCGGGTAGGAGGTCGAAGCCCTTGCGGTCGCGGGCAGCCCCGAGATAACCGACAACGATCCGCTCCGAGGGTGACCGGCCCTGGCCAAGGACGGTGCCCGGGTCGACGGGATTGGGGACGATCGCAACTTCCTCGGTTCGGCACAGTCCGTTGCCGACCACCACGCGGCGGGCCGTATCGGAAACAGCCAGCCAATGCACCCGTCGAAGGAAGAGCCGCAAAAGAGGGCCCAGGCGCTTGCCGGCCGGGGACGCGACCGGGTCGTGAACCCAGACCGTGATCGGAACGCCGGTGAGGAACCCGGCCGCGATGGACAGGTTGAGTCCACGCGAGGCATTGGCGTGTATCGCCAACACCCTGCGTCTGTGCCCAAGGACCCACCTGGCGATCCGGAAGGCCGCGCCGATTCGTTTCAGTCGGCTGCCATGGGGAAGTGGGAGGTGCTCTTCAATGATGCCCCTCTCGTTCACGAACTCGAGAAAATCCCCTTCGGCAGGCGAGGCGAGGACCCGTCGGACCCGGGTGTCAATAGCCGCCAGGAGCGCAGCCAGGGCCCGATTGGATCCTCCCAGCGGAGCCGGCACCGCGACGAAGAGCACCGTGTCCCGGCGCTGGGACGTCATCGACCGGTTCCGCGCTTTCGTACTGTCAGAACCGGTCATTCCAATCCGAGCGCCCGGATCAGGACCGACGCCATTTGTCCTCCGGTCACGTTCTTGGAGCAGAAACTGGTGGTCCAGCAGCTTTTCGTGGTGCCTGCCTGAGCGACGGCGTTGACATCGGCTTCGAACGGAGAAGCTTCGTCGTCGCCGAAGAAATCAGCTGAGCGGGCCGACAGCTCCGGGTCTTTCAGAGGGGAAATGGCCATCTGCTCCCTTGTCACAGGTGCCTCGGACAGAGGGCGACCGATCCGCAGCTCAGCATCGCGTTTTCGGCGGCGTCGGGGTCCTTGGCTGTACAAAAGGCGATCACGAGGCCCATCACCGGCAGAGCCGGCCCCATGGAGGATCGGACGCGCCTCGACATTCAAAACTCCCTTCGGTTCCAGCTTGCGGTGATTCGCTCATAGGCTCGATGTCGCACTGGCCGGATTGACACCCACCGGGATTGTGGCCGGTCGAGATCCGCGCGGCAACATAGCCCGGGCTCCGATCTCGGTCACAAGGAGCCTCCGGACGCCCAGCCCCATCGTCATAGGCACTACCGGCACATAGCATGGGCATGGTGGATAAGGGGAGGGTGATTCCGGTATGCCGTTTGACTGCGGTTCTTGCCGTGGTTCTTGCCGCCTGTGGAAGCAACGTCGGTCCTTCTTCGTCAATTTCCGATGGAACGACGAGGCCGTCCTCGGACACCACTCCGCCGGTCAGCGTCGCCGTCCCTGATACCACCGGAACTGCGGGCGAGTGCGCTCCGTTCGGCGGCGAGCCCCTCGGGTCGGTGCAGTCGGCGCAGTCGGTGGTCCTCACCGAAGACCTCAACGGGGTAAGGGTTGAGGCCGTGGTCTACCCGCTCCCGGATTACAGGGGCCGGCCGTGGACAACCTGGGGACAGGGCCTCGCCCTGGCTGACGGCAGATTCTTCTCAGCCGTCGGGGATCACCTTGGAGCCGAAGGCAACTCGTACATCTACGAGTTCGATCCCGATGCCGGTCAGCTGACGATGGTGGCGGACGTCGATGCCCTGGCGGGCCCTCACAGCTGGGGCTTCGGAAAGGTGCACGGTCACATGGTCGGTGGACCATGCGGCGAGATCTACTTCAGCACCTACTGGGGCGACAAACCTGAAGGAGACGCTTTGACCGCGTTCGAAGGGGACGTCCTCTTTCGGATCGATCCGGGCGCTCGCACCATCGGCCCGCTGGGCATCCCGGTGCCCGGATACGGCGTCCCTTCCCTTACGGGCTCGAGCGCCCTCGGCTTGTTGTACGGCGAAGGTGTCGACCCCGCCATCGAACCCAAAGATGGGCCGTTCTTCGCATACGACATGCGGAGTGGTACCAAGGTTTTCGAGAGCGATACGGCCGACTCCCACCAGGGCTTTCGCAACATTGCCGTTGACGCCGAAGGCCGCGCCTATTTCTCAGGCGATGACAATCAACTTCTGGTCTTCGACCCGGCCACTTCGACGATTTCGCCCTACCCGACCCCGATTCCAGGGAAGTGGCTCCGGGCGTCAACGGTGCCCGGCCCGGACGGCACCATCTATGCAACCACCCGTGAGCCCGACCAGCTTTTCTCGTTCCACCCTGACGGGACCGTGCGCGATCTCGGCCCTGCACCCGACTACGTCGCGTCCCTAGCTCTCCAACCCGACGGGACCCGCTTCTTCTACATCCCGGCTGCTCACGGCAAGGCCTGGCTGGCGGGGACTCCGCTGATGAGCTTCGATGTCGCTACCGGGGAGTCGGAAGTCCTGGTCGAACTCAATGAGTTGGCCGAGGCAAAGCTGGGTCTGAGCCTCGGTGGTACTTATGGAGTGGTACTGAGTCCGTCCGGTGACCGGCTCTACACCGTTCTGAACTCGGGCAACCCGGCCAACGAGCGGGACGCAGCCTTCGGAGCGGTTGTCCTGATCATCGTCGACCTTCCGTGAGACACCGCTCAACATTTGCGCTGGTCTTGCTGGTGGCGTGCGCTCCCTCCAATAGCAGCGTCGCATCGACTGCGTCCACCGTTTCGGGTTCCACCGTCGGCGGGTCATCGGGTCCGATCAGCACCGCCAACCCGTGCTGGGAAGCACCGCCCGGTGTCGGTGACGGCGGCTTTGTCGACGCCACCGAGCAACTGGGCATGATCGAACCACTTCTCGGCATGAGAGCGCACGCCGGCGGCTGGGGAGACGTTAACGGAGACGGCTACCTGGATCTCTTCGTTGGGAGCTTTGCCGGAGCCTCCACTGAGACTTTCCAGGTCCGGGGTGCCAGCGGCCCGTCGCCCGATCGATTGCTGCTCGGCGGTGCGGGCGGCTTCACGATGGCTGACTCGTTTCTGGACGAACCCACCCGAACCAGCGGTGTAGCGATGGCCGACCTCGACGGGGATTCGGACCTGGACCTCGTGCTAGACCGATACCCCCGCGAGAGGGCGTCGATCGGCAGCGTTGTCTTGGAGAACGAGGGTGGAATCTTCAATGAGGTCGCCGGCGCTGGGCTTGACGGGACCCTCGCCGGTCGATCGGTCGGCGTGCTCGACTTCGATCGGGACGGGATGCTCGATCTTCTCCAGGTGGCCGATCCCCGGGGCGACGGATCGAGCCGTCTCCTCCGCAACGAGGGCGACTTGAAATTCTCCGACGTAACCGACACCGCCTTTGTCGAGGGGGTGCTGGGGCTGGGCGTGACTACTGCCGATCTCAACGGGGATTCGTACACGGACGTGTTCGTCGGCGGGTCCAACCGGCTTTTTGTAGGCACTCACGAGGGCACGCTGCGTGAGGTCGAATCCGACGTCTTCGATTGGGAGGTGTTCGGTCCCGAGGATGACGTCGCCGGCGTAGCAATTGCCGATCTCAACCGGGACGGTCGGCCCGATGTGGTGGTCGGTCATCACTTCAACAGCACGCTCAATTCTGGATCTCTCGTGCCGGTGCGGGTCTACCTGAACGATGGTGCGGGCGTGTCCGGAGATCCCACATTCAACGACGTCACCGACGAGGCGGGGATGCCGGGGATGGCCACCAAGGCGCCCCATGTTGAAATCGTCGACTTCGACAACGACGGCTGGCCCGACATCCTCACAACCGCATCGGCCGGTGACGGACCAGCGATCTTTCGTCACGAGGGATTGGTCGATGGTGTGCCCCGCTTCTCCAGCCCGCCGGGCTTGGGGACTTCCCATTATTGGGTGACCGGGCCCACGGCCGACGTAAATCGGGACGGGCGGACGGACGTATTCCTGGCGGAATGGGAACCAGCCCTGCCTTCCTTGATGCTTCTGAACGACGCTGCTGGCGGCAATTGGCTGTCCGTCGAGATCGATGCCGCTGTCGGTGGCGGGGTTGGGGCCGCCGTGTCTATTTACGAAGCTGGTCAGTCGGCCTCTCCGGCGAGCTTGGTGGGCCTCAGAGACATCGCAGTGTCCGTCGGTTATGCCGCCGGCAGCCCTCCGTGGGCGCACTTCGGTCTGGGCAGCCACGCCTCCGTCGACGTGCGGGTCGTGGTTCCCGACGGACGGACCTACTCGGTCGACGGGGTTCCTGCCAACCGCCACGTCATCCTCCCCGATGGTTGTGGAGGAGGGAAGTGATGGCTGCGCAGAACCCCGGCACTGGTAGCCTCTCGCAAGGGACTTGAGTGCATCGAGTGGCGGATGGGCACCGGGATCCCCCGCTCAAAGCGGGGCTCCGTGTTCACGCTTTTCTCAGCTTGTTTGGGGCATTGGATCGAGCAAAATGGACGGCCAGCGGGCTGGTTGTCTGGGAAGCTAAAGGGAGGCAGGGTGGACAGGAGGTCGTTCCTCAAATCGGCGGGACTGTTCGTCCTCGCCACAGCCTGCACAGACTCCGCCAGCGACGTTGGGCGACCGGCGACCAGCACCACCGCCCACACTGGCCATGTCGGATCGTCGACTACGACTCCCCTCGCCGAGTCGACTGACATCCTTCGGATCAGCAAGTCAACCGTGATCGACAAGTCGATGCGGGTGGCGGGACTTGTGATCGAGCCCGGGGCCACACTCACCTTTGCGCCCGACGCCGATATCGCATTCGAATCCACGGGCAACATCGTGGTCCTGGGCACCCTTTCGGCGCACCCGCGGGAAGGTGTAACGCACTCTGTGAGATTCGTCGGGGTCGACGAGTCGAAGCTGGTTGGCGGGGGCATGGACGTCCTCGAAACCGACGTCGGCGTGTGGGTCATGGAAGGCGGCAGGCTCGATCTGATTGGAGCCCCCAAAACGGCGTGGGCCTACGAGGCCGCCCAGGACTGGGCTCCCACCGATGAGGTCGTGGTCGTCCCGACGGCTCCGGGCGATTTCGAGGGTTTCGTCCACACCACCGCCGCAGACCTAGGGGGTCTGATCCCCGATAAGGTTGCCGGCCGTTGGGCGGCCGAGATCCTCAACCTCACGCGCAATCTCCGCATCGAGGGCGCAGCCGGCGGTCGCTCTCACGTGTTCATTCGATCGACCTCCCCCCAGACGATCCGGTTCGTGTCCTTGTCTCAGATGGGTCCGTCCGAAGTGCTTGGACGATATCCGGTGCACTTCCACCACTCCCTTGAAGGCAGTCGCGGCTCGGTGGTCGAGGGGGTCGTCACCCGCGACTGCGGACGCCACGCCTTCGTTCCCCATATGTCCGATGGGATCACTTTCACCGACTGCATCGCTTACGACACGATCGAGGATCCCTATTGGTGGGACGAGGGGGACGCAACCAACGACCTCGTGTTCGAAAGATGCGTGGCGGCGCTGGTACGTATAGGCAGCAAACAGCATCGGTTGAGCGGGTTCTTCCTCGGAGACGGTGAAAACAATGTCATCCGCGACTGTGCGGCTGTAGGGGTTTTGGGAGGAGAGGGCACCGGCGGCTTTTCCTGGCCGAGCTCAGTGCGAGTCGGAAGCTGGGATTTTCACGACAACGTCTCTCACAACAACGAGGGCAATGGGTTGTGGGTATGGCAAAACCAGCACGATTCGACGGTGGCTTCGTTCGTTGCCTACCACAATGGCGTCTTCGGCATCTCTCACGGCGCCTACAACAACTCGTTCGTATATCGCGACGGCATCGTGTACGGAAACGGGAGGGCCTCCGTCAGGTTCACAGCACTTGGAGCCACCTTTGCGAATCTGGTTCTGGACGGGGCCGGGCATACCGAGGTTGGGGTGCTCACCGGCCGCCATCCCGCCTACGGCAAGAGCTCCACAGTCTTCGAGAATTGCAGCATCGTCGAGCACACCGGCCCCAAAGTGATGCTCGAAGAAGGGCAGCAGAATCGCTTCGCGGGTTCTTACGAATTCATCGACTGCGACCTTGCCGCCGCCGATGTGGAGATAAGTGGGACCCTCGCCGAAGGGACAACTCTGCTGGCCCAGGACGATGGTAAGGCCTTCAAGCTCGACGCCGCCGGCAACGTCGAGTCGATTCCCCCATTTGCTGGTTCCACCGGGGGTGGACCGACCTACTAGAAGCTCCTCCGATCCGCCCTCAGGGGCGGGGTCGGAGGTCTGGCGTCCCCAACCCAGGCCAAAACGTCCGGGCGTTGTTTCGTCATCGGAGGCAGGCTCTTCCGCCTGGTGCCGACGCGTCACCTCGGCTTTGAGGCCACCCTCGGTCCGAACCCGAGGGCCTGCCGCGGGCACCGATCACCATGGAGTTCGTTCCTTCGCTGTCTTCTTGGTCCGCGTTCCAGGGTGCAGTCGTTGGAAAAGACTGTGCGGTTTCTTTCGGCGAAGGGAGTATCCCCGTCTTCACTGCTTCTTTGGCGTGCGGGCCTCGTTCGAAACCTTCTTCAACGCGTGAGCGTCGCAGATGCATCTGTGCCGCCAAAAGAGCTGACGACCGACGCCCACCCAACCAAGTCTCGGCGTCAGCGTCGAAGGAGTGCGCCACCCCAGCGACGGACGGAGGCTCGAGCCGCAGCGGCCCGGTGACGAAGCGGCCAGGTAACCATCTTCGGGAGATCCCCGGGACCCTCGTACCCAAAATTCGCTGCAAGCTCGACCACCGCCGGGGAGGGATGGAACCCATACCTCTTATCGCGGCGCCAGG
>DATEEG010000002.1:0-2897 GCA_035281305.1 Acidimicrobiia bacterium
CGGCCCCGGAAAAGTGCAGTGCAGACCGCGGCCTCCGCGTATTCCTTGGCCGCATCGTGGACGAAGCCGCCGTGGAGTATGTCGGGGTGGTCTCCGAGGACCGACTGCACCTCATGCAGGGTGGACCCGGCCCGGTCCACAAGCTCGTCGGCCGTCTCCCACTGCCCGCGGTGCAGCGATCGAATGGCGTTGGCCGACGCCCTGATGACTTCCCGGCTCTTGACGTACCCTATCTCGCGGGCCGCGAACTTCGCATCGAGTTCGACTCGGATCGGTTGCGTCAGCTGATCGAGCTCGAGGGGGTCCACGCCCTGTCGATCAGCGGTTGGCGATGACCCGGACCGGGAATTCCTCCCACACGGTCTGGCCGTCCGAGAAGTAGCGATTGGCGACACGCTGGGCGTGCCGTTGCCGAAGTTGGGCCAGCATCGCCAGATACCAGGCGAAACAGGCGTCGATGCCCAGGTGCAGCAACAACCAGTTGAGCGAGCCCTCCCGCCAGGCCAGGAAGGCCGAAGCCGCGGCAAGGATGACGAACACGATCGTCGCCCGCCGCCTGCGGATCCTGACTAGGTCACGGGCCGAGGCGATTCTGGCGTCGTAGGAGTGCCTCTGGATGTCGGCCATCTTTCGGGTGACGCGGTCGAACTCCTCGGTCGAGTTGATTGGGGTCGTCCTGCGCTCACCAAAAATGCCGGGCAGCAAATAGAGCCCCCACACCGCGGCTATCACGAGTCCGGCGACGATTATTGGTGTCAGCATGTCATATACGAAAGGCCCTCTGCCGCGCGGGAGAGTAGCGAGACGCTGAGCGGTAAACAACCACTGTCAGCGTTCCCAGGTCCCGGAGCGCCCGCCGCTCTTGCGAATCAACTGGATGGGCCCGATAACGGCCCCCCGGTCTAGTCCCTTCACCATGTCATAAAGAGTCAAAGCGGCCACGGAGACCGCGGTCAACGCCTCCATTTCCACTCCAGTTCGGCCGGTCGTGACAACCGTAGCGGTGATCCTGGCCCCCTCGCCGGTTGGCTCGACCTCGATTTTGACGGCGTCGATCGGCAAGGGATGGCACAGCGGGATCAACTCGGATGTGCGCTTGGCCCCGGTGATGCCTGCCAGCCTCACGGCCGCCAGAGCGTCGCCTTTAGGCAGGTCGCCGGAGAAGAGCGCTTCTCTCACCGACACCGCCAGGTGGACCTCGGCCGTTGCGACTGCCTCCCGGGTTGTGACTTCTTTGGCGGAGACGTCGACCATGTGTACATCGCCCGACTCAGTGAGATGCGTGAAGGGCTGCTCATCTCTCATCGAAGGTCCTCTCCTCGGGCCATCGGAACATCTCCAGCATGACGCTCCCCCCGGCCTCTACCTCTCCCACGCCCTCCGGCACCACAGCGAAGGCATCTCCGGCCACGACCGCCGACAGTACGTTCGAAGACTGGCCCCCGGATGGTTCGCTCCAACGTACCTCGCCCTCGTGGGCGGTGCGGACTCGAACGAAAACGGTCTTGGTGGGATCTGTGGCAAGGGTGACCCGGGTTCGACCAGGGACCCGGGGGCGAAAAAGACTCCGAGCTCCCATCATCTTCAAGATGCCCGGGCGAACGAATTGTTCGAAAGCGACGAACGATGAGACCGGATTGCCCGGCAGGCCGAACAGCGGCTTGCCACCGACATGGCCGAACGCGAATGGCTTGGCTGGCTGCATCGCCACCTGCCAGAACTCGATGTTGCCGAGCTCGCCCAGCACCTGTTTGACGAGGTCGTACTCCCCCATCGACACCCCACCCGATGTCACTATCACGTCGGCTTCGTCGACGCCGCGGGCGAGGGCGGATCGAAGCGCCGCCGCATCGTCGGGTATCCGACCGAGGTCGATCACCTGAACTCCGAGTTCGATGAGCATGGCTGCCAGCATGGGCCGGTTCGAGTCGCGAATCTGACCCGGCCCGAGGGCGGGCCCGTCGACGGGCACGAGTTCGTCCCCGGTCGAGGCCAGGGCGATCCGGGGCCGTCGATGGACCGGCAACTGAGCGAACCCGAGATTGGCGAGGACGCCGATGTGGGCGGGCGTGAGCCGGATCCCCGTGCCGATCACCTCGGTTCCGGCCTCGACGTCTCCACCGGCGGCCCGCACCGAGGTTCCGCTGCCAACACCAACCTTGATCGTCACGATGTCGCCGGATTGACTGGTGTCCTCGACCCTCACCACTGCATCGGCACCCTCGGGGAGCGGAGCCCCGGTCATGATCTTGATCGCGGTTCCCTCGGCCACGCGCTGAGTGGCCACCCGCCCTGCCGGGACATCTTCAAGGACGATCAGATCCACCGGCGATCCGGCCACATCGTGAGCACGGACCGCGTAGCCGTCCATGGCCGAATTCGTGAACGGCGGAACGGGGTGCGGAGCCACCACGGGAGATGCCGGCACCAGACCCAGGGCATCCCCTAACGCCACCAGGGCGGCGGGGAGCGAACTCAAGGCGCCCAGGACCTCTCCCTGGGCGACATTCAAAGGACGCATCAGAAGAGCTCTGGGAAAAGATCCCGGCCGAGGACTGTCGTGGCCTCGACCAGGCCTTTGGGGGTGCCCACATCGAGCAAGTCGTCGTTGGCGATGTAGCCCCGCACCCGCCCGCGCTTGGCGAGTTGGTCGATGGCGTCGGTGAGCTGGATTTCGCCTCCGTGGCCCGGAGTGAGGTTCTCCAGGATCTCGAAGATCTCGTGGGTGAACACATAGCGGCCGATGAGTCCCAGGTTCGACGGAGCCAGCTCCGGTCCGGGCTTCTCGATCGCTCCGATCACGTCGAGGACCCCATCGACCTCTTCGCCTCCGGGAACTATGACTCCGTAGTTGGACAGCATCTCGTCCGACAACCTGCGCAAGCACACTGCGGATT
>DATEEG010000003.1:0-8196 GCA_035281305.1 Acidimicrobiia bacterium
GTTCGAGGTTGACAGCAGATGGGAACACCAGGATTGGCGCTGCCATCCACTCGGTCCGCGCCGTGCCGGCCGCGGCCATGCCGACCGTGGCCGAGGCAGCCAGCGGCCGTCCTCTGCATGTTCACCTTTCCGAACAACCGCAGGAGAACGGTGAGTGCCTGGCGATCTACGGTGTCACTCCGAGCGAACTCCTGTCACGCGAAGGGATCCTGGGAGCCGAAACTACCGCGGTCCACGCCACCCATGTCGAAGCCAGCGACATCGCGCTCCTGGCCGCCTCTTCGACCGGCGTTTGCCTGTGCCCCACCACCGAGCGTGATCTCGGAGACGGGATCGACTCAGGTTTTGCACTCGACCAGGCCGGAGTGCGGATCTCGCTCGGCACCGACCAGCACGTCGCCATCGACGCTTTCGAGGAGATGCGGGGTATCGAGATGAACCAGCGTCTGACGGAGCAGGCCCGGGGACTCTTTCCCCCCGACCATCTGATCCGGATTTCCAGTGAGAACAGCCATCGTGCCCTCGGCTGGCCGGAAGGGGGACGAATCGCGGTCGGCGCCCCCTGTGACCTGGTCGCCATCGACCTCGACTCTGTGCGGACCTCCGGCTCAGAACCCGAGCAGGTCGTCATGGCCGCAACCGCAGCCGACGTGCGCACGGTCATCGTCGGCGGGCGTGAGATTGTGTCTCAAGGCAAGCATCAGGTCAGCAACGTCCCCTTGATCCTGCGAAACGCCATCACCCCCCTCTGGGACTAGGACTCCCAGCCGCGACGGCGTTCTTGAATGCGGCGGCAATGCCGGCGGCCAGGGTTTCCAACGGCCCTCTGCCGACGAAGGTCCTCCAGGCCAGGCCGATCACGATGGCGGCGGCGATGTGCCAGACCAACAAGGTCGGCCGATCGGACAGGCCCCAACCGGCGGTGAGAGCCAGCACATGGGTCGAATAGAGGCTCAGGGTCATACCTCCGGCGGCCGCCAGCCAGGCGACCAGCCTGCGCTCCGCCCCCGCGAGAAGAAGACAGGCCCCCAGCACCGCCAGCGAGGTTCCGATGGTGTGAAGAAGGTCGAGAGAGGTCCCGGAATGAGGGGTGGCGACCGCCAGGTACCACCAGGAATCCGTCGGGGTCGCCCCGAAGAACTGGACCGGGTCCTCCAGGCCGACGGGATCGAACCAGGCCAGCAACCCTGCCGAGATCAGCTTGGCGGCAACCGCCACAGCTACTCCTCCCGCCAGCAGCCAGCCGGTTACCGGCCGGGACCGCAGATCGGACCGACCCGCCGCCATTCCCGCCAGGAGATAGGCGATCCACGGAAGGACCGGGTAGTAACCGGTGAGGAAGACCTCGCTCAGAAACACGACCGGTTGGAACAGTTCTGCGAACCCTGGAACGCTTCCCGTCGAGTCGGGGATCCACAGCCGCAACCAGAATGCGATCGCGGGAACGATCAACGCCCAGACGAGGGCCATGAGCCAGAGCCTCCGGGCGTCCATCCCGATGAACGCGGCCGCGATCACGAACAGAAACGCGTAGTTGACGAGAATCACCGCCACTCCGGAGTCGAGGTCTCCAAGGAACAAGCCGATCAGCCCCAGCACCGCCGCCCTGCCGACTATCCCGGCGGCGGCGGTGAGACGCTCCTTGCCCTTGGGGGGACGGGTCGCACCGTTGGCCAGCGCCAGGCCGACTCCGGCCAAGACGGCAAACAGGGCCGAGGCCCGACCGGAAGAAATCAGATAAGCCGCAGAGGCCGAACCGTCGGGATCGGTCCCGGGAAGCAGATGCACCGACATCATCCCGATCAATGCCAGAGCGCGAGCCGCGTCGACCCCGATCAGCCGGCCGGTCCCATGCCTGCGTTGCCCTGCCGTCACAGGTTGCACCGGTGCGAGTGTATGGACGACCCGATCGCTGGACTCGCGAGCAGTGGTCACGCAGAGGCACTCGTAGAGTTGGAGCCGTGTCCAAATCGGCTCGCACCGACCTCGAGGCGGCCCGACCTCTGTTCACCGCCCTGGCTGTCGCCATGCTCGGAAACGGATTGCTCGGGACGGTCGTTGGCATCCGGGCCGAGCTCGAACGCTTCCCGACGGCGATCACCGGGCTCGTCATGTCGTCGTACTACATCGGGTTCCTCGTCGGTTGTGGCGTGGCGCCACGGCTTCTTCGCCGGCGAGGCCACGTCAAGGTCTTCCTGCTTCTCTCGTTGCTCTCCGCTGCCTTCGCCATTGCGTACCCGATCAATACGACCCCTGCGACCTGGGCCGTCTTCAGATTCGTCACGGGTGCCGCCACCGCCGGCATCTACGTGGTTTGTGAGAGCTGGCTGGCCGGAGCCGGTCACCCGAGAACACGGGGCCGCCTCCTGGCGGTCTATCTTCTGGTGGTCAACGCCGGTTACGGCCTCGGCCAATTGCTGCTCGGCATCGGCTCGCCCCAGGGTTTCCTTCTCTTCGGCGTGGCCGGGGGGTTGATCGCTCTGGCAGCATTGCCTCTGATTGCGGTCAAGCCGGAGGGGCCACCGAAAACCACCGCGGCCCGCCTCCGGATGTTGGAGTTGGTTAAAGCCGCCCCGCTGGGGGTGGCCACTTCCTTTGTGACCGGAATTGGAGTCGGAGGCATCCTCGGATTCGGTGCGGTGTATGGCACGGGCGTCGGGATGTCGGTGGAGAGGGTGGGGCTCTTGATGGGAGCGGCCATGGCGGGAGGCATCGTGCTGCAATGGCCGATCGGCGCCCTGTCCGATCGCATCAATCGCCGGCACGTCATCATCGGAGCCAGCCTCCTCGCCGGGGCTTTTGCGATCGCTGCCTCCTATCTCGAGCCTCTCTCCAACGTGATCCTGGCTTGCATGTTCGGATTCACCGCGTTCAGCTTCCCCCTCTACTCCCTGGCGATCAGTCACGTCAACGACGCCCTCCACCCCGAAAAGGTGATTCCGGCCAGCGCGGCCCTGCTGGGCGTCTACGGAGTGGGGACTCTCATCGGTCCGATCGGGACCTCGCTTGTGATCGAAGCGGTCGGCCCTCCCGGGTTCTGGCTCGCGGCCGGCTCGGCGCACGTGGCGCTCGGGCTCTATGGGATCTATCGCCTGGCCAGGCGCCGCCGGCTCATGGAAGGACATCACCTGCCTCCGATACCGATGAACGCTTCGCCCCAGGCTGCGTTGCTCATCGAAGATACCGCCGAGATGCCCAGCGTTCAGCGGTAAAGCTTCCCTCGGCCCTGCAAATCCCGGACACAAATTTGAGGCGCGGTTAGGTTCTAGAGCAATGACCCACCCCTCATGGTTGGTCCGACGCGCCCCCGGACTCCAAGAGCCAAGGACGAGGACAAGTTTTGCGCCCTCATTCCTGGCGGTGCTGACCATCTTCGTAACCATGTTTCCCACGGCTACGGCCGGACAGGTGGACGAAGCCGCGGTGATCGTGCCCACGGGCCAGCTGGCGGCGGGGATCTATCCCCCTTCGCAATGGAGCGCGTCAGGTCACCTCCAATCGGTCAGCGAAGCCTCCGGCAAGAACCTATCGATGGGAGGACTGTGGCTCAATGCCCACGAGCCCACCGCCAACATCGTCCATCAGTTGGATCAGGTCTGGCTGGCAGGGGCTACCCCGTTCGTCAACATCCATGTCGACTGGCCCCCGGTCTCGATATTGTCAGGATCTCTCGACGCCGACTTCGCCAACTTCGGGGCGGCAATCGGCAAGTGGCTGGCCCTCGGTGGAGGGCGCGCGGTCCTGCTCGCACCGATGCCTGAAATGAACGGTGACTGGGTGCCGTACGGAATGGACCCGGCCAGGTTCGGGGACGCCTACCGACGTTTCCACAGCATCGCCTCCCAGGCCGGAGCCTACGGAAGGGTGCGGTGGGTGTTCGCTCCAAATGGCTGGTCGGTCCCGCCTCACCAGATGTCCGACTACTACCCGGGACCCGATGTCGTGGACTTCGTCGGATTCTCGGCGTACAACTGGGGATCGGGCCAGGTCGGGTTTCAATGGACTGCTGCCCCGGCCACGTTGTGCCATCCCCTCAACGAGGCCCGCGGCTTTGCTCGCGAGAAGCCCTTCCTGGTGGCACAAACCGCCAGCGCCACGACTGGTGGAGATCGCGGAGCCTGGATCGCGAGCATGTTCGAATTCCTGACTGACGACCCCAACGCGGTCGGCTTCCTCTATTTCGACATCGACAAGGAGCGGGATTGGGCCATCTTTGAAAACGGGACCCTTCCTGTTCAATGGCAACAAGGGATGCAATCGGCTCAGACGAGCTATCAGTTCCCGCTCGAGACCTGGTTCACTCCCGGCCCGCTCGTGGTGGACTCGGTCAACGAGGTATACCCGGGTTGCATCGGTGACATCGAGAAATCCCAGTTCCAGTTTGAGATCGAATGGCTGCTCTCGACCGAGATCACGGTCGGGTGTGGAAACTCGTTGTTCTGCCCGACCAGGAGCGTCACCCGGGGCCAGATGGCAAGCTTTTTGGCCAGGGCGCTGAACCTGCCGGTCGCGGCGATCGACTACTTCGCCGATGACAGCGGATCGATTTATGAGGCCGACATCAATCGGGTAGCTGCCGCCGGAATCACGAGTGGCTGTGCGACCGCTTCGTACTGCCCGGCCGCCGTCACTTCCCGGGCCCAGATGGCCACGTTCCTGTCCAGATCCCTCGGGCTCCCCGGCTCCCCGATCGACTACTTCAACGACGACACGGGATCGGTTCACGAGGGCGATATCAATGCTGTCGCCCTTGCCGGCATCACCTTTGGTTGCACCGACGCCGCGTTCTGCCCGAGTGCCACCGTGACGAGGGAGCAAATGGCCGCATTCCTCCATAGGACTTTTTCCTGACCGGGCCTTGGGGGGCCAATGGTGAAGCGGTCCTCGATCCTGGCCGGGTCTGGCATACCCCCCTACCTCCCGCCTCGATCATGGGCAGGGACCTTCCTTGGCGTCCGGCCGAGGTGACAAATCTACGCGTTTCTTAGGAGGCGAAGATCTGGAAGTCGGTGCCGAAGCGGTCTGCGATCTCGATGCACGTCTGCAGGTCGGGGTGGCGGACGACCACCATTCCGTCTCCGATCAGCTGTTGGCGCCAGTTCCGGCGCGGCGCCCCAAAGGGATTCAGTTCGATGGCAGCGACGTAGGGGCCGTATTCGACCAGAAGCCGGTCCAGGCCCTCGTGACGTTGGATCCGTCCGCTCCCTATCGCCCGTTTGAAAACCACGGCGACGTTGTATCGCCGCTGCACGGGCTGGCTGAAGGTTCCGCTCACCACAGCCTCGGCCCATCCGTTGAAGAGGTCGATGTCGGAAGCGAAGTTCATCGCGTCGACCGTCCGACCACCCGGCGGCCGGGCGCCGATCTCTCCAAAGACGGCCTCACCGTCGGGTTTGAGGTACCACTCCATATGGGTGAAGCCGTCGCGAAACCTCATCGCCTCGAGCACACGCAGGCCCAGTTGCCTGCCCACCCGGAGATGGTCGACATCGGGATCTCGCAACACGACCGTCTGCTGGCTGATCCACTCGTTCTGTTTACCGATCAGAGGCCGCGGGCGATACCAGCACATGTTGTAGAAGAGGATCCTGCCACCCGAGCAGATCGTGTCGAATGTGAACTCTTCGCCTTCGATGAACTCCTCGACACTGACCTCGTCGATGTGGCCCAGGGCAGAGATGATTCTTTCGACCTGGCCGGGTTCGTTCACCCGGTGGGTGTCAGCCGACCCTGCCCCGGCAATGGGTTTGACGATGGCGGGATAGCCGACGTGCTCCAGGGCGGCCCACACCTCGCGGCCGGTGCGGGCGCTGTAGTGATGAGGCGTTCGAACGCCGGCGACGTCGAGCACCTGCTTCATCGCCTCCTTGTCGCGGTAGGGCACCGTCTCCACCTCTGACATGCCGCGAACGCCGAGGGCTTCTCGAATCCGGGCGGCCAGGATCATCAGGGGTTCCCACAACGATTCGACCAGGTCGACCCTGGTGCGTTCTGCGATCGCAACGGCCATCGAGATGACCGCCCCGGGATCCGCGAAGTCGACCTGGTAGTAAGCGGACAGGGCCCGGCGAGCTTTGTCGGGAAGCGCATGATCGGGTTGATCGCCGAGCCCGATGACTGTCGCACCCACCTCCGACAGACCCCTCACAAAGTCGGTCATTTCGGTTGGAAACCCCGGGGAGAGGAAGAGGACGTTCATGCCAGCTCGATCCGGACGGAACTCACGATTGTTGCTACCGCCGCCTCGACCCGGGCGGTGTCGGGATGTCGAACGATGACGTACCCCTCACCCTCATAGTGTCCCGTCGGTGACTGGCCCTCTTCGGGAAGCTTCACTTCGACCACCAGACCTGCTACCTGGAGCTGGGCGTCGTCGAGGCCGTGAATCGCCCGCACCGATCCTTCACCTTGCCCGCGCAGATAGGCAGCCCCGACCGCGTATCGGCGCTCCGGGGGAACGAACTCGCCAAAGATCATCAAGCGAGCCCACGCGGCATACAGATCGAAATCATGGGCGTATGAGATCAGGGTCGAGAACTGCGCTCCCGGTGGTCTGACTGCCGCCTCGGAAATCGCGATCGAGCCGTCGCCTCGCCGGAACCACTCCATGTGGACCAGGCCTGTCTCCAGGCCGAAAGTGGCGATGGCCGCCGGCCCGGCTTCACCGATGGCGCGGTATTCAGGCCCCGAGATGTCGCGCGGCAATACGACGGCCCATTGGATCCAGGGATTCTCCATCACCTCGAGCGGAGTGGGGTGGTAGTCACTGATGTTCCACCATCGAGCCTGGCCGTTGACGAACACGCAGTCGAAAGCGTGCTCGTCTCCCACCACGAACTCCTCGAGAAGGGTGGGATGCTCCGGTTGCGGCGGCGACCAGTGCAACCAGTCCCGGGCCTGATCAAGGTTGTTGAGCCGGAAGGTATTGCGGGATCCCGAGCCAGCCGGAGGCTTGGCTACCACTGGAAACCCGACCTGGTCGATGAACGAAATCGCCTCGTCCGAGCTTCCCACCAGGCGGTGCCGGGCGCACGGCAGACCCGCGTCGTTGAGGATCCTCTTCATCCGATCCTTGTCACGAAAGTTGCGGGCGGTCTCCACCTCGATGCCCGGAATACCGAGTAGCTCGCGAACCTGCGCCATCGGGACCTGCAGCTCCTCGAGCGGACCCATCAGACAATCGATCGGGCCGAGACGGGATCCGATGGCCTTGACCGCTGCGACGAGTTGAACCGGATCGAGCGCATCGGACACCCGATAGTGGGCCGCGAGGCGATCCCGAATCCCGGCCGGCAAGCGATCGGCCAACTCGTGGCTCACCAGGCCCAGCGAGACGCCGGGCTGCGCCAGGGCCCCGGCGAGGAAGCGCGCGGTCGCGGGCAGAAAATAAGGGGCGACGAAGACCACACCCGGCACCCCCCGCACGCTAGCGGCGGCGGCCCGGTCGGGCTCCCGCCGTATGACGTGACACAATCGCAGGTGTGCGCGTGATGTTCGTTTCGTCCGAGGTGGCACCGTATTCGAAAACCGGTGGCCTGGGAGATGTCTCCGGGGCCTTGCCGGCGAGCCTGGAAGCGCTGGGCCATGACGTCACCGTGGTGACACCGCTCTACTCGTCCGTCAGGGATGGGGGCCATCACTTGCACAGGGTCTACGAGGCTGTTGCGGTACCGGCTGCAGGCAACCATGCGTTCACCGCGTACCTGGCTGAAGATGGCCGGACCTGGTTCGTCGACTTCCCCGCCCTCTACCACCGTCAGGACCTCTACACGAACGAAGCCGATGAACACCTCCGGTTCTTGTTCCTGACACATGCCGCCCTCGAACTGTGCAGGCGACGAGGCTGGGCCCCGGCCATCGCCCACGCCAACGACTGGCAAACCGGTCTGCTCCCTTTGTACCTCAGGAGTATCTATGGCGCCGACCCCCTTTTCTCCGCGACCCGAAGCGTCTTCACGATCCACAACCTCGCCTACCAGGGGACCTTTGGATCGCACATCCTCGCCGACCTCTCCCTCGGCGACTTCGTTTACCTGCTCCATCAGGACCACCTGCGACAAGGCCGAATCAGCTTCATGGAACACGCGCTCATGTACGCCGACGCCATCACCACCGTCTCCCCCACCTATGCCAGGGAGATTCAGACTCCCGAGCACGGGGCGGGTCTCGACGGGTTGCTTAGGTTTCGATCGGACC
>DATEEG010000004.1:0-7114 GCA_035281305.1 Acidimicrobiia bacterium
TACGGTCCACCGTCGAACTTCTCATAGTTACCCTCATTAAACACGTTTTTGTTGCATTGAAGGAGGTTGCGCAGTGCATAAGAGCGAGAGCCGCGACGGCATGCGAGTCGACTGGGATGTGGAAGTCCCGATGGACGACGGCTTGATCCTCCGTGCAGATGTCTATCGCCCCGACGACAATGGACGCTACCCGGCCATTTTGACGTATGGACCGTATGCCAAAGGCCTTCCGTTTCAGGTGGGCTATCCGAGTGCCTGGAACCGGATGGCTGAGAAGCACCCCGACGTGACCGCGGGCTCCACCAACGCCTACCAGAACTGGGAGGTGGTCGACCCCGAAAAGTGGGTGCCACACGGCTATGCCTGCGTCCGGGTCGATTCCCGCGGCACGGGCCGCTCGCCGGGGTTCATCGATCATTTTTCGCCACGGGAGACGAAGGACTTCTACGACTCCATCGAATGGGCCGCTGCCCAAAGTTGGTCGGATGGCAAGGTGGGTCTCAACGGCATCTCCTATTACGGGATAAACCAATGGCACGTGGCGACCCTGCAACCTCCTCACCTCGCAGCCATGTGTATCTGGGAAGGCGCGGCAGATTGGTATCGCGACATGACCCATCACGGTGGAATCCTGTGCACCTTCTGGGCCAACTGGTACGACATGCAGGTGAAGACGGTCCAGTACGGGAGTGGCGAGGCGGGCGGCCGCAATCCCAATACCGGCCAACTGATCTGCGGCGATGAGACCCTGACTCCGGAGCAACTGGCCGCCAACCGGACCGAGTTCGGCGATGACATCTTCGCGCATCCGCTGGATGACGAGTACCACCGGGCGCGCTCGCCTCGTTGGGACAAGGTCACAGTCCCGCTGCTGACGGCGGCCAATTGGGGCGGGCAAGGTCTGCATCCACGAGGCAACTTCGAGGGTTTCTACCGCGCGGCCTCGGCTAACAAGTGGCTCGAAGCCCACGGCATCGAACATTGGACTCACTTCTACACCGATTACGGCCGCGAGATCCAACTGCGATTCTTCGACCACTTCCTGAAAGGAAAGGACAACGGGTGGCAGGACCAGCCCCGGGTGTATCTCCAGATCCGCCACCCGGGTGAAGTCTTCGAAGCACGGGCCGAGGACGACTGGCCACTCCCTCAGACCAGGTGGACGGAGATGTACCTCCATCCCGACCTGACCCTGGGAACCGAGCCTCCGAGTGAGCAATCACAAATCGCCTTCGAGGGCATGGGCGAAGGACTCACCTTCACTTCCGCCCCGATGACCGGGGCGAAGGAGTTCACCGGGCCGATGTCGGCCAAATTGTGGATCTCGTCATCGACCGTCGATGCCGACCTCTTCTTGATCTTTCGCGTGTTCGACCCCACCGGCGAGGAGGTCACCTTCCAGGGAGCCATAGATCCCCACACCCCTGTTGCCCAAGGCTGGTTGCGCGCCTCCCACCGCAAGATCGATACTGAACTGACGAGGCCATTTCGCCCGTACCACACCCACGATGAGAAGCAACCGTTGACCCCGGGGGAGGTCTACGAGATGGACGTCGAGATCTGGCCGACTTCGATTGTCGTACCGGCCGGTTTCACGGTGGCCCTGTCCATTAGAGGCCGCGATTACGAATGGGGCGGGGACACGTCCGGCCTGAGGTTGTCGAACTTCAAGAACGAGCTGAAGGGGTGCGGGCCGTTTCTTCACGATGACCCTCGTGATCGCCCCCCGGACATCTTCGGCGGGACGACCACAGTGCACATCGGCCCGGATCGGCCGGCCCATGTCCTGACTCCGGTCATACCGAACTCCCAGGTCGAACGGGTGTGAGATTCGAGTCCTGGCAGCCCCCTTTGGGGGCTTCCGCCGGGTTGTCCCTCCCTCGTGGCGAAGTGCCGTCTTCGACTGAGCCGCGCCCGGACCGCTCGGAGGTCCGACCAGGGTCTTAGTGCCCTTGTGGTCCCAGTCCATCCCGGCGAGGCTTCAACAAAGGAGGCCGACATGGAGGACTACATCCTCTTCGATAAGCCCGGTGGGGCCGCGCCTGCCGATCACAAGTTCCTCGAACAACTGGGTCATCGGGTGATGGTTTGCCCGGGACCTGCTCCCGGGACGATGTGCCCAATCCTGACCGGCGAAGGGTGCACATTGGCCGAAGAAGCCCAAGGAATTGTGTTCGAGTTGGATCTGGACGACGCCCAGCATCGGGAAATCCTGGCCCGCTACAAGCAGTCCTTGCGCACGGATGTCCCGATCAGAGTGGTCGTCGGTCCCGACCAGGCCCAAAAATACCCCGAACTCGTCAGGGGCCTCAAAGTCCTGACACATTCGCCGGTGGCGGGCGACCTGGACGCCCTCGTCACCGAAGCCGAGGCTGCCGATCACCAGGCCTGAACCTATACCCGCCGTCGAGAAGGTCTCGTTCTTGTGACGGTTCGCCACCCCTGCGGTAGGTGAACCGTCACGAGAACGTGATCTTCCCGGGGCGGGATGTCGGGTTAAGGAATCAAGCCGACAAGAATCGGTGCACCAGGCGGTCGGCGCCACGAGAGGAGTCGGTATGAAGAACGTATGGAAGGGCCTCACAGTCGGAGCATTTGCCGGCGCGGCTGTGGGAGTCATTCTCGATGTGCTGGAGGGAACAGGGCGCCGGGCGGCGGCGGTTTCGGCGCGGGCGACGAAGGGTGCGAAGAAGGGGGCGACCCATCTCGCCGACATCGTGGAAGAAAAGATCGAAGAAATCCCCGGACGAGTCCGCGATTTGGTCGAATAGGAGACCGATCGGTGGGTTGACGCGGAAACGCGAATCACTCCCGCCCGGAACCTGACGCTACCCCCTGTCGTCGAACAACTATGACTGCGGACTTTTCTGGTGCCGGCACGCCCCGACAACGCTTCGAGGCACTCGCCTCGGAGGTTTACGAGCCGATCCAGCGCTACGTGCGTCGGCGCGTCCACCCCGATGCAGTCGACGACGTCGTGGCCGAGACGATGCTGACTCTCTGGCGGCGACTCAATGACGTCCCGGCCAACGCCCGATTGCCATGGGCCTACGGCGTTGCACGACGCCAGGTGTCCAACCACCGCCGCGCAGGCCGCCGTCACCTCCGCCTCGTCCACCGGGCCGAAAGCGAGCCGCGCCCGGCGCCTGACGCCGACCACCCCCTCGACGCCGAACTGCACACTGCCATGAGCGAACTCGGCGACGCCGACCAGGAACTACTCCGCCTGTGGGCGTGGGAACAACTCGAACCCGCCGAGATCGCCACCGTGCTCGGGCTTACCACCAACGCTGTATCCATTCGCCTACATAGGGCCAAAAAGAAGCTCGGCGAAAATCTTGAGATCGCCCGAAAGAATGAGGCCGGCTCCGGACACTCACACCACGAAAGCAGCAAGGAGGAACGGCCATGACCGACGACGACCTGAGAAACAGGCTGGCGGCGTCCAACCCGACCCCTCCTTCGGAACCGGTGGACCCGATCACAAGCGGTCGGGCACGAGCACTGATGGAGAGAATCATGACATCCACAACTTCGAAGCCCCGCGTCGAACCCCGGCGATATCGCCTGGTCGGCGCCGTAGCAGCCGCTCTCGTCTTCGTCATCGGCGGCGCGGCACTCCTCGGTGGTCCCGGAACCGCCGGTGAGCCCCTGGTCCTCGCCGGACCCGGCGGCGACCCGACGGCGATGTGCCTGCAATTCGACGTCGGAACCCTCCGTGAGATGACTCCGGCATTCGGCGGCACGGTCGTCGAACTCACCGACTCGGTGGCCACTGTCGAGGTCGACCGCTGGTTCACCGGCGGCGATGCCGAGATCGTCGAGATCGAGTACACGCCAGGGTTCGAGGCGCTGATCGGGACTCCGACCCTGGAAGTGGGGCAGCGCTACCTGATCACCGCCACCGACGGAGTGGTCAATGGCTGTGGCTACAGCGGCCTTGCCACCCCCGAGTACGAGGCGGCGTTCGAGCAGGCCTTCGGAGCCTGACCGGCAGTCGGCACCAACTAACCGATAACGACCCCGCTCCACCCTGGTGGAGCGGGGTCGTATCGATTTGCAGGGCTTCGCTTTCTGGGACTTAGGCCCCTGGCTCGGGCACCGCCGACATCGCTAGAGATAAGCCATGAGCACCACCCCGACAATCTCAATGGAGGATCTCACTTCGGGCTTCATTCCCGTCTTTACATCACCGCGCGGCGAGGCCGAAGCCATGCGGGCGTATCAGGCGGTGATGGACCAGTGGAGCGCCGAATATGAAGAGTTGACCATTCCGACGAGCTACGGATCGACTCATGTGATTGCGAGCGGCCCCCCGGAAGGTGCACCGGTCGTGCTGCTGCACGCTCTGTTTGCCACTGCCGCTTCCTGGTATCTCAACGCCGGAGCGTTGAGCAAGACGTTTAGAACCTATGCCGTGGATGTCATTGGCGAGGCGAACAAAAGCCGGCCAACGAAGCCCATCGCTTCGTTGGAGGACTTTCTGCGCTGGTTCACGGAGCTGATCGATGGACTGGCGATCGACACTCTCTATCTGGTGGGCAATTCCTACGGCGGTTTCACGGGTGCCTACTACGCGATGAAGCTGCCGGACCGGGTTCGCAGACTCGTCCTCATAGGCCCCGCCTCGACCATCGACTCGATGACACCATTCATGCTTCACATGTTCCTCCCCAAGGCCATTTATCAGACCCTGCCGGGTTTGCCCGGGCGCCGGCGCGTCATACGTAGAAGCGTCGACTGGATGCACGGGGGACTGCCAAGTGATCCGCTGTGGGAACCGCTGTTCTATCAGACGATGCTGTATGGCAAGCTGATCAACAAGGTGTTCCCGCGGGTGTTCTCAAAGGATGAATTCGCAAGGATCCGCGAGCCCGTGCTACTGATACTGGGCGAAAAGGAAGCCATCTATAAGAGCCTGCCTTCGGCGGTGGAGAAAGCACGGCAGCTGCTGGCCGGTGTCGAGATCGAGCTGATTCCCGACGGACATC
This sequence comes from Acidimicrobiia bacterium, assembly GCA_035281305.1. Lineage (GTDB taxonomy): Bacteria > Actinomycetota > Acidimicrobiia > Spongiisociales > ZC4RG35 > DATEEG01. Next base: position 4,992 of record DATEEG010000004.1, read on the forward strand.
ACATCACGGCCCTCGCCCAACCCGCCCTGGTGAACGAGCGGCTGCTCCGATTCTTCGCCACACCCTGACCCCGGGTCACAAGTCACTGGTCCGACGACCCTCCGTCGGAGGAATCCTCCCCGCTCTCTGCATCCTGGGTGTGGGTCAGCGTCGCGGATGCAAGCGCGTTTAGCCTGCCCGGGGTGACCGAGTCAACGATCGCGCGACTCTCCAGCCGGTTGCTGGCGTCATGAACCTCCCGGTCCGCTTGCCCGATTTCAGTCCGGACTCGATCTACCTCGACACGCCTACCTACGGGCTGGCCTCTGCGGCCGTGATCGAGGTGATGACCGAGTCACTCGATCGGTGGCGGCGGGGCGTCGCCACGATGGCCGAATATGACCAGGCGGTGGCTGAGTCGCGCCGGCTTTTCTCCGGGATCGTCGACGCCGATCCCGATCGGGTCGCGGTGGCGAACCAGGCGTCGGTCTTCGTCGGCGTCGTGGCATCGTCGCTGCCGGACGGCAGCGTTGTCGTTGCTCCCGACGGAGACTTCACCTCGCTCTTGTTTCCTCTCCTGGTGCACCAAAGCCGAGGCATAACTCTGCGGACGGCACCACTCAACGACCTTGCTGCGACGATCGACGAAGAAACCGACCTGGTCGCGTTCAGTCTCGTGCAATCGTCCGACGGCCGCCTGGCCGACATCGACTCGGTCCTCGCAGCGGCTGCTCGCCACGGCGCCAAGACCCTCGTCGACGCCACTCAGGCGGCGGGTTGGCTTCCGGTAGTCGCTCCCAGCTTCGACTACATGGTCGTCTCCGCCTACAAGTGGCTGCTGTGCCCCCGCGGAACCGCCTTCATGACGCTGGGACCGGGACATGACCGCGAGATTCTCCCGATCCTGGCGGGATGGTATGCCGGCGACGACCCCTGGAAATCCGTCTACGGCACCCCATTGCGGCTGGCCCCAACTGCCCGTCGTTTCGACGTCTCTCCCGCCTGGCTTTCATGGATGGGAGCGGTGCCTGCCCTGGAGATGATCGCAAGCCGCGGCGTCGCGGCCATTCACCGCCACAACATCACCCTGGCCGACGCGGCCCGCCAACGACTCGGGATGGAGCCGACCGGATCGGCGATAGTCATCGTGCCCCTGGCAGATACCTCCGCTCTCACCGTCCGGGGGATTTCGGCATCCGTGCGGTCTTCGAATGTCAGAGTCGGCTTCCATCTCTACAACGACGACGGTGACGTCGACGCCCTCGTCGAAGCGGTGACCGCCAGCCGGACCGGATAGATGAACCTGAGCTAGCTCACCACCCGGCGCCCCGTTGCCTTCCATCTAGGGCCTCCGTATATTCCGGCGGGCCATGCGGGCCTTCCTCTTCACCGACATCGAGGCCAGCACGCGCCACTGGGAGGAGCATCCCGAAGAGATGGTGCCGGCGCTCGCCTCTCACGACGCCATCCTGGCCGGGGCCATCGCCGCGTCCGGGGGCACCGTCGTCAAGACGACCGGCGACGGTCTGATCGCAGTGTTCGATTATGCAGCCGACGCCGTGAGCGCAGCCATTCACGCCCAAAGGAGCCTGCGCGACCAGGAATGGGGACCGACCGGGCCCCTCCGGGTGCGGATGGGCGTGCATGCCGGCGAGACCAGCAGTCGTGACGGTGACTACTTCGGGCCGACGATGAACAGGGCTGCCCGGATCATGGCTGCCGGCCACGGAGGGCAGGTCTTGCTGTCGGCCGCTGCTGCCGGCCTGGTTGACGGTCAACTGCCGCCCGGTGCCGGCCTGCGAAACCTGGGGGTTCACCGCCTCAAGGACCTGACCCTGCCCGAGCATCTGTATCAGCTGCTTCACGACGACCTCGAATCGGAGTTCCCGGCTCCGATCACCCTCGATTCCCGTCCCCACAACCTTCCGCAGCAAACCACCGAGTTCCTCGGGCGCGGCAACGAGCTTGCGGCCATACAGGTGATGCTGGAGTCCCCGAATACCAGACTGCTGACGATCGCCGGGCCTGGTGGCGCCGGCAAGACCCGTCTCGGTCTCCAGGTTGCCGCAGAGCAGTTGGACCGCTTCCGGGACGGTGTCTACTTTGTCGATCTCTCCGCGGAACGGAATCCAGATGCTGCCTTC
>DATEEG010000005.1:0-5251 GCA_035281305.1 Acidimicrobiia bacterium
CAACCACCGCAACCGCTGCGGTCGCCCTGGTCGACGGAGACTCCGGTGAAGTCACCTACTCGCTGGCGGGCCACCCTCCACCTTTCGTCGACCGGGGAGGGCGCTTCACCCAGGAGCCTCCGGGTGGTTCGCTGCTTCATGCCCAGGCTGACGCCGGCTGGATGGACCGTTCGGTACTTCTGGACCAGGGTGACCATTTCTTGCTGTTCACCGACGGGGTGGCCGATGTGTTCGAGGAAGACCGCGGCGCCGACTTCGAGGCACTGGCAGGACTTCTCCAGCACATCGGGCCGCGCTCGGCGGACGAAATTGCCGATGCGTGCGTCGACTTTGCGAATCGGCGACAACGAACCGACGATGCCGCAGTCATCGTCGTCACTCTCGCCGGATGAGAGGCCGACACACCCTCAGACGAACCGTCCCGCCTCAGTCCGCAGGATCAACGTCACCGGTCCATCGTTGACCAACTCCACCCGCATGTCGGCGCCAAAGACCCCGCTCTGGACCGAAATCCCGCATTCGGCAATCGTGAGTCCGACTTGTTCGATCAGGGGAGCGGCGGCCTCGGGCGGGGCCGCATTCACGAAGGAAGGGCGTCGCCCTTTGCGAGCGTCGCCAAGAAGGGTGAATTGACTCACGACCAGCACCTCTCCGCCGGCCTCGGCGACTGACTTGTTCATCAACCCGCTGCCGTCCCTGAACACGCGCAGGCCCGCGACCTTCGAACCCAGGGCGCGGGCATCTGCGCCGGTGTCGGAGTGGGTTACTCCGACCAAAATCAGAAGACCGGTTCCAATCTGGGCGACGACTCCTTCAAACGCCCATACCGAAGCGCGGCTCACTCTCTGTATGACGCCGATCACAGGCGGTCCAGCATGATCTGATCCAAGCAGGCGGGCCCTTCGCGCCGAAGACGTTTACGAGACGTCTCCGCGGGTACGCCATCTGCATAGGTCCCCTGCACGAAGGAGCATGATGAAGGACACCCAGGTCGAAGAATTGCTGTACCAGGCCCTCGAGACGGAACTCGGTGGGGTCCAGGTCTACAAGACCGCCATCCGATGCACGGTCAACGAAGACCTCCGGGAGGAGTGGCAGGGATATCTCGAAGAAACCGAGAACCATGTTCGCATCGTCGGACGGATCTTCGAAGAGATCGGTCTCAATCCCGAGATCGAGACCCCGGGCCGGGCCATCGTCCGCCATAAGGGCGAGGCGCTGATCCAGGCCATGGAGATGGCTCTCGAGAAGGGCGACAAAGCAGCCGCCCAGCTCGTCGCCGCCGAGTGTGTCGTGGATGCCGAGATCAAGGACCACGCCAACTGGGAGCTCATCGGCGAGGTCGCCAACGAGCTCAAAGGCCCGCGGGCCAAAGTGCTGAAAGAGGCCTACGAAGAGGTCGAAGAGGAAGAGGACGAGCACCTGTACCACACTCAGGGCTGGGCCCGTGAGTTGTGGTTCGAGTCGCTCGGAATGACCGCTGTGCTTCCCCCGCCGGAGGAGCGCAAGAAGGTCACCACCGCCATCGGGGCTGCTCGGGCCGAGCAGTCACGAGACGACTTCATCAAGAAGGCACCCAAGAACAAGAGCTAAGGCGATCGACTCGCCTGAAGGAGGAGCCCGGGGCATCGATCCGGGCTCCTTCTTTATGATTGAAGACGTGCCCTACTCGCCTGACCGTCCCCTTCCCTACGAGCCCCTGTGGCCGTCCGATGTGCCGACGGAAGGCCCCGTCGTGTTGGTCATCGATGCCTCGAGCCGCCTCGAGGCGCGCATTCTGTCCGGCTGGGCCGAACGCCGGCGGCCGAGCGGGGTCGTTCTCGATCAGATCAGACTGGCACCGTCGCGGCGTCGGAAGCCCGGCCAGCACACCGACCCGCGTCTCGAAGCACGCCTCCGACGCGGAGACAATCCGTTCGTGCTGCCCGTGAGGGTGGTGTGGTCGCCGCCGCGAGGGCAAGGCACCGACGCCCCCCGCCGGAGGAAGACATCGTGGTTCGATGTCCTCAGACTGGGCGACCCCCGCGATCCGGACGCGCTGCGCCAGAAGGTCATCGTGGAGCGATGGCCTCATCGCCTGACGGTGCTGACCGGACCCGGAGCCTCGGCCGACCGGTTGCTGGCCGACTTCGAAGCGGCTGCCGAACTGGTCGGTCTCACCGACTTCGTCACACGCCGAGCCTGGCTCGCCCTCGAGAAGGCCGAACGTGCCCTCCGCGGCAACCGCTACAAGGTTCCCAAGTTCGTCCATCAAGAGATCTGGTCGAAGAGCGCCTGGCGGGATGGGGCCGTGCGTTACGGGGTGGGAAGGGGCCTGTCGGAGCCGGCGGCTCTCGCCCGCGCCCATCACTATCTGGAGGAGATGGCGGCCAACCACAGCCCGTTTCTGATCGACCTCATCGCCAATGCCATCCACTGGCTGTACAAGCAGGGGTATGGCGCCATCATCTACGACCGAAGGCAGGTGGCCGAACTGAGTTCTCTCGGCCAGGAAGTGCCTCTGGCGTTTCTCCCATCCCACCGGTCCAACCTCGACCGGTTGTCATTGCAGTTTCTCAAGTGGGAGAACGACCTTCCCCCCAATCACACGGCGGGCGGTATCAACATGAACTTCTTCCCTCTCGGCCCCCTCATCAGGCGGACCGGTGTGTTCTTCATCCGCCGGTCATTCAAGGACAACGAGCTCTACAAGTTCGTCCTGCGCTCCTATCTGGACTACCTGGTCGAGAATCGATTCCCGTTGGAGTGGTACCTGGAAGGCGGCCGGTCGCGCTCCGGGAAGCTGCTGCCCCCGCGCTTTGGCATCCTGTCGTACGTCGTCGACTCGTGGCGGCGCAACAAGGCCGAGGACGTGATGCTGATCCCGATTTCGATCGCCTACGACCAGATCCAGGATCTCGGGTCCTATACGTCGGAGGCGACCGGCGGCGCCAAAGAGAAAGAATCCTTGAGCTGGGTCTTGTCGGCGATCCGCTCGCTCCGGCGCCGTTACGGCAACATCCATGTCCGTTTTGGAGAACCGATCTCCGTCGCCAAGGCGATGGCCAACAGTGCCGGCCCCGAAACGAGCTCAGCCGGAACCGACGGAGTGGACTCGGGACACGACCTCGACCTGGCGAAGCTCGCGTTCGAGGTCATGTACCGCATCGGACAGGTCACGCCGATCACCCCTGCGGCCGTGGTTTCGATCGCGTTGCTTCAGGCGGGCGGGGCGGCCCGAACGATCGAAGAACTGGCCGGTGCCTGTGCCGACCTTGACGCCTTCATAGAAGAGCACCACCTCCCAACGACCGAGGCCTTGCACCTCGAAGATCCTTCCGAAGTCCGACGGGTGATCGCCCTTCTGGCCGAGCACGGCAATGTCGTCACGTTCAACGGCACCCGCCCGGTGTACTACCTCAAACCGGACCAGGCTCTGCGGGCTGCCTACTACCGAAACGTAGTCGTGCACCATTTCGTGCCCCGCGGGGTGGTCGAGTTGGCTTTGGGGTTGATCGGGCCCGGTGCAGTGGGAAAGATCGAGCACGACCTCTGGAGCGCCGTCGATTCGATCCGGGACCTCCTCAAGTTCGAATTCTTCTTCCCCGAGAAAGATCGCCTTCGTACGGCGCTCCGGGAGGACCTCGACAGCTCGGTGCCGGGTTGGACCAGGATGACCGCCTCGACCATTCTCAGCCGGCTCAATCCCCCCATCGCTCCGTGGGCGATCGTGCCGTTTCTGGAGTCGTATCTCGTAGTGGCTGACGCTCTCGCCGAGCCCGGTCTTGACCGTCAGTTCAACGAAAAGGAGTTCATTTCCAGGGCGATGAGGCTCGGTGAGGAGTACCGGCTCATGGGAAAGGTCTCCGCAGACAGCGTCTCCGCCGTCGCATTTCGGCAAGCCCTGGCGTTGGCGGCGAACCGGGGACTCCTCGAACCCGGCCCGGTTGCGGCTTCGGCCCGAGTCGAGTTCGCCGAAGAGGTCCGCCGGGTCATCGAGGCCCGCGGCCGCCCGGGGAAGGGAATCTGAGGCCAATCGCGATCGGGACAGGTCGGGGCGTCACGCCCTGGTGATCACGACCCGCAGCCTCCAGGAAGCAATCAGAAGCAGCACTGCCGCATAGGCCGCGAGCACACCCAGTTCCGGAAGGATGTCGACGAGCCCGCCTCCTTCCTGGACCAGCTTGGCGAAAGCGTCGATGGCCCAGGCGTGAGGGGTCAGGTGGGCGACCTGTTGCAGAGTCGGCGAGAAAAGCTGCAGCGGCAGCATGCAACCACCGAGCGCGGCAAGGCCGAGGCCGAGCATGACCCCGACCCCGCCGGCCTGCTCGGCGTTGCGGAACAAGGTCCCGATCAGCATCGCTGCTCCCGACCCGACCGCCGAGAACACGATCAGCACCGCGGCCGCCCCGAGAGGGTCTCCCCAGTTGACGCTGAAGATGATCAGCGTCCCGATCATTATGTAGAGGCCCTGCACGAGGACCACCCCGAACCGACCCAGAGCTTCGCCTGAGAGGATCGTCCGGACCGAGGTAGGCGTCGACAACATCCTGCGCGACAGGCCCAGTTGCCGGGTCTGTATCAGGACCGCGCCACCCGAGAGAGCGGTGATGAACATGAAGAGGATCAACTGGCTCGAGGCACCTAGGTCGAACTGGCCGAGGGTGGGCGGAAAGAGAGCTTCGCCGACGGTCGTGGTCGTGACCTCGACCCGGGGCGCACTCGCCTGCACCGCTTCGGCCGTCGCCAGGGCCGCCGGAAAGTCGGCCAGGCCCTGGTCGGCCACGAAGCGGGCGGCGGATGCGACCAACAGGGAAGATTGCAACGCCTGATCGACGACCGGTCGCAGACTCGGTCCGACGCCCGACGAACGCGCGACGAACCCGACATCCGTCGACCCGCCCTCGGCGATGGCGCGTTCGAAGCCGGCCGGGACTACCACCGCGGCCTCGATCGACCCGCGCTCGACCGCCGACAGCAGGGAAGCCTCGTCATCGAACGTCCTGACCTCGATGCCCGGTTCGCTCGATAGCTCACCGACGAACCCGTCGGCGATCGGGCCTGGCTCTTCGACGAACAGACCGACCTGGGGATCGAAGCTCCCCCCGAACTGGAGGCCGATCAGCAAGACCAGCGCCAGCGGAAAGATGAATACGAAGAAGATGCTGGAACGGTCCCGGAAGAGCCGCTTCAGGTTGGAAAGGGCAATGGCAACAACCTTCATTTCGAAACCTGCCTTCTGATCAGGAAACCGGCAGCGAGTGCGGTCACG
>DATEEG010000006.1:0-2075 GCA_035281305.1 Acidimicrobiia bacterium
CTCCTCGGCAGGCGTGCCCAGAACCGTGACCCTGATCCCCAGCGACTCGGCCATGTCTTTGAGAGCCAGCCCGGCGCCCAGGGCCGAGGCGGCGATGATGTTGTGTCCGCAGGCCTGTCCCACCCCGGGCAGGGCGTCGTATTCGGCGCAGATAACAACCTCAGGTCCGCTCGATCCGGTGCGGGCAACAAACGCCGTTTCAAGCCCGTAAGCGGGGTACTCGACTTCGAAACCCCGACTGCTCAGGTATTCGGCCAGCTTGGCCGAGGTCCGATGTTCCTGGAAGGCGACCTCGGGGTTGTGATACATCCATCGACTGAGGTCGGCTAGCTCGTCGGAACTGCTTTCGACGGTTGCGCGGGCGCTTGACTTCGCATCCATAGGGGAAAGATAACGAGCGGCCGGGTGGGCGGCTGGGTGGGGGTCCCGCTCGGTGGGGTAGAGGCCGTAACGTGGGAGGGATGACATCGACAGGTCTGCGCTTCGTCCTGTTGCTCCTCGTCGGGGCCTGTGCGACGGGTCCGGCGTCGACCACCAGCCCTGTCACCGCGACGACGACTCCGCCGGCGACGACGACGAGCCTGGAGGCGCTGGTCGAGTGTCCACCTATCCCTTATCGGGTGCCCGAGCTTCCGGCCCGGGTGGCGGGCGAGAGTGCCGATCTCGCTGAGATCGAAGAAGATGAATTCACCGCTTTAGGAGGAACCCGGTCCGTCTTCTGGGTTGACGGGGATGGAAACCTCACGGTGGCCCTGATCAGAGGAGCCTTACCCCCCCGGGAATGGCCGGGAGAGAAAGGCGAAATCGACATCGCCGGCCGGCGAGCAGTGGTCGGGCCCTTCGAAGACGGTATCTGGGTGGCCGGGTGGTTCGAAAATGACGGCCAGGAGCGCTGTGACCTCTACACGATGGTCTTCTATCCACCGATCGAAACGGATGAGGTCGAGACCGCCCTGGCGTCGATCATCCGGAGCCCGTGAGGCTCGGCGTTCCTAGCTGGCCAGTGCCTGGACCATCACGGGGCGGTCAGGTTCGGCGGACAACGGGAAGGTCAGGAGGAACTTGCTCAGTCCGTCGCTCCGCTCGTAACGCAGTCTCCCCCCCATGAGTTCGGTGAGGGCCCGGGCGATGGAGAGTCCGAGCCCCAGACTTCCGGCGACGAGAGGGTCAGAGCCGCGATGGACGAAACGCTCGAACATGCGCTCCCTGAGCGCCTCGGGAACTCCGGGGCCGTCGTCGACGATCGCCAGCTCATATTCGGCTCCGATGACTCGACCTACCACCGCAATGCGCGGTCCGCCGTGGCGACGGGCATTGGCCACCACATTCCGAATCACCTGGCGAAATCGGATGCCATCGACCCAGATCTGCGCCTCTTCGATTTGTTGGGTCAGCTTGGCGCCCTCCTGCTCAAAGGTCTGAAGTACCTTCTCCATCTCGGACCGGGTCGAGAGCCCGACCAGCTTGATCTTGATTCCCAGCTCGTCGCCCTTGATGGACGTAAGGAGGTCGTCGACCATCCGGGACAGGCCGGCGGCCTCCGAGAGTATGACTTGAGCGTTCTCTCGATTGGCCTGCGCGGGTTGGCTGCTCAGTGGTTGGGACAAGCCCTCGAGCAACAACGAGGCGAATCCGTAGATACTGGTCAAGGGGGTCCGAAGCTCGTGAGAGAGGTTGTTGATGATCTGATCTTTGGCCGCGACCGACCGGTGGGCGGATGCGATGGCTTGTTCGAGATCTTGCTCTCTCACCCGACGCCGGGAACGTGCCCGGTAGGCGAGGACGGCCAGCAGGACGCCGGGCACCACGATGGTGATGCCGATTGCGAGGGCGAAAGTCCCTGGCGAGATGGTCACTTCATGACCATCGGCCGAAACGGACCCCCCCTTGACGCCGCCGTCAGGTTTTGGCGAGGGAAAACCAACCCGAGGCAAGCGGGACCCGTCGGCCTTTGTCCCCTCGCCAAAGGCGGGGGGAAGGTTCCTGCCGCCGAGGAACGAGGCGGGAGGTAGGGGGGCATGCTAAACCCGTCAGGAGAGGTCTAGGACAGCGGAGGGAAGGTCGCGTCGGACCCC
>DATEEG010000007.1:0-2018 GCA_035281305.1 Acidimicrobiia bacterium
TTGGCTTCGCTGGCCCGGCAAGGCGAGATCCTCGCCAGCCAGGACGCCTATGAGGCGGCCGGGATCGACCTGGGTGATCCAGCCCGCCGAACAATCGAACTGCGGGGCCGATCCGCTCTGCTGGATGTCCGGGTCATCAACGTCACTTCGATAACCGTCTGAGTAGTGGCTCGGCGAGGTCGGGCCGCCGCGTTAAGAACACACGTTCTCCTACCCTGGAGAGGTGACCGACATAGCCTTCCAGGGTTCGCTGTTCTCGCACACATCCGACGCCTCCGGTTTTGACGATGCCTTCGCGACCATGGAGCGAATCGACCTCGGCCAGGGAGCCTGGATCGACCGCCAAGCTGGTTGGGCATCCCAACCCGACCAGCTTTTCGTCAGCGCCCTCGAAGCACTCGAGTGGAAAGAGGGAGTAGAGCGGATCCGAGGCAGCGAGGTTCCCCGACCGCGGCTGGTGGCTTCCTTCGGGAGCGGTGAGTTACCACCGGGTCTGGGAATCATCGCCCAGATGTCGGAGGCCTTGAGCCGTCGTTATGACCAGAAGCTCGAGCGGATCACTTGCAACCTCTACCGGGATGGACGGGACAGCGTCGCCTGGCACGGCGATCGAATCGCCCGCGATCTTCCCGAGGCGACCGTGGCCATTCTCTCCCTCGGCGAACCTCGGCCCTTTCGGGTCCGACCCAAGGGCGGGGGACGGAGCATGGGCTGGCCGGCGGGAAGAGGGGATCTCATCGTCATGGGCGGCTCCTGCCAGCGCACCCACGATCACAGCATTCCCAAGGTGGCCGTAGCCGGACCCCGGATCGCGGTCATGTTCCGCCACTCCTACGACTGACCCCGAAAGCGAGGGCTGGCGAGCTCCTCCTCCCCGAGGCGACGTTTGGGGGAGGTGCCCCGGAGGGCCGGAGGGGGAGACGCTTGGGTTAAGTGAAGCGGGCAGCGGGTATGACAGGTGCGATGACCAACCCAAAATCTCTGCCATCCGAGCACAACCAGTCGTTGTGGATGGCGAGTACGACCTCCCCGGAGTATCCGGCTCTTGACCGAGACATAGAGGCCGACGTCGTAGTGGTCGGATCGGGGATCACCGGGTTGACCACCGCTCGGCTGCTCTGTGCTCGGGATCTGCGAGTGGTCGTCCTCGAGGCGAGAAGGGTATGTGGAGGCGTGACTGGCTTCACCACCGCCAAAGTCACTGCCCTCCACTCAACTATTTACAGCCGGTTGTCACAGATCTGGGGTGAGGAGGTTGCCGCCATTTACGCCGACGCCAACCAGGCTGGGATTGGGAAGATCAAAGAGATCGTGGCCGGTGATGAGATCGACTGCGATCTGACCGAGGCCGCCGCAATGACGTACACGGAGTCAGCAGACAATCTCGCCGCAATCGAGGCGGAGGTGGAGGCTGCCACGAAGGCCGGTCTGGATGCCCATTTCACAGCCGACACCGATCTTCCTTTCGAGATTGCCGGCGCGGTGAGAGTGGAACGCCAAGCTCATTTCCATCCACGTCGCTACTGCCTGGGACTGGCCGAGTCCATAACCCGCGAGGGAGGGCTCATCTTCGAGGCCAGCCCGGGCTTTGACGTCGACGGCTCCACCGTTGCGACCCCGCTGGCGCGGGCTCGGGGACAAACGGTGGTCATTGCCACCCAGATTCCATTTCTCATTCGCGGCGGGCACTTCGCCCGCATGAGGCCCTCGCGTTCATATGCCCTTGCCCTGCGCGCCCCTCACTCGGTCCGAGACATGCATATCAGCGTGGATGAACCCACGAGATCGGTTCGGTCAACGGGGGATGGCTACCTGATCGTGGGAGGCGAAGGACATCCGGTAGGGGCGGATGACGACACCGCCGGGCGATATCGCGCCCTGGAGGACTGGGGGCAGGAGCGTTTTCCCGGTGGCGAGGTCGAGTTCCGGTAGTCGGCCCAGGACTACCTGAGCGCCGACCGCTTGCCGTTTGTAGGCAGGGTCTCGAGAGGATCCGAAAGGGTTCTGGTGGCCACCGG
>DATEEG010000008.1:0-4384 GCA_035281305.1 Acidimicrobiia bacterium
TCCGGTCGGCAACGACATGAAGTCCGAGTTCTATGACAACGCCGTCGGGCCGGTCGGGTTCATGGCTCAGGGTTCGGAATTCGGTTTCGGCAAGATGTATGCCCGCGGCATCAACGACGAGTCTCTTCAGGTCGGCCATGACCGCTTCCTCCACATCGTGTCCTGCAACACGCACAACATCGCGGTGTTGGTGAAGATGCTCGCAATGGACGAAGACGGGACCAACCATCTCACCGACGGCCGCTTCCTGTGCGTCAGGCGCTCGAACGACATCTCCCAGGATTCGGGCTTCGCTCCATCGCCCACCGTGGAGAGGCACAAGGACCCGCGGTTTGGCACCCACCATGCCCGCGACGCCCATGGCCTCTTCGAGACGGTCGGCTATGACCTCAACCTCTTTTCGTCAGCTCTCAAGCTCAATACCCAGTACATGCATTCGATCCACTTCTCGCTGACTCTCGACCGCGACATCACCATGGACGAGATCAAGGAGAGACTGGCCTCCAACAAGCGGGTGGCGATCACGTACCGCCGCTCGGCCAACTCGGTCTTTTCCTTTGGTCGTGATCATGGCTACTTCGGCCGCATTCTCTCGCAGACCGTTGTTGCGATCGAAACAGTGGCAATACGGAATGGCAATGAAATCGTCGGATTCTGCTTCACCCCCCAGGATGGCAACCCGCTGCTGTCGACGTTGGCCGCAACGCTCTGGTACATGGATCCCTCCTCGGTCGACCGCCGACTCGACATCATGAGGCCGTATCTGTTCCAGGAGGTATGACGAAGGAGTAGGCAGTAGGCAGCAAGAAGGGTTTGCTGCCGACGCCTACTCTTCGGGCTATGGACGGGCATCTTCAGCGACAGGCCTTGACCGCGGCGGAACGGGCGATCGAGGCACTTGGCCGCAAGGATCCGGGTGGAGCACGTTCGGCCGTTGCGACCGCGGTCGAAAAAGACCAGGTCGGATTGTTCGGCGCGCTGGCCGATGCCGTCCATCTCGCAGCCACGGAACTGGAGAGGGACGGCGAGTTGAGCGAAGCCACCTGGAACACGCTGGCCGATGCTGTGGGCCCGGGTCCTTTGCAGGGTTTGGTCGAATCGATTCGGGGTTAGCGTTTAGCGCCTCCGGGTTTCAACGCACCACGCACCACGCATGTCCGACTATCACCTTCATCTTCATCCTCATCTCGATCCCGGGAAAGGTGAGCCGGATGGGCCGCCGGTCGGGGAATATCCGTCCGGACTGATCGAGTCGTATGTCGAAAAGGCGGCAACCCGGGGAGTCAGCGAACTGGGCTTCACCGAGCACCTCTATCGATGCGACGAAGGGGCGGCGGTTCTGGGCCCATTCTGGGAGTCCGAAGCGCGTTCCGACCTGGCCGAGCACACCCGCGACCTGGTCACCACGGACGCCGGGTTGTCGCTGGCCAACTATGTGAAGGAGGTCCTCGACGCCAAACAGCGGGGCCTGCCGGTCAAGCTGGGTCTCGAGGTCGACTTCTTCCCGGAAACCATCGAGGCGGTGATCGAGCTTCTGGCTCAATATCCGTTTGATTTCCTGATCGGCTCGGTGCATTGGGTCGGGGGCTGGTCGATCGATGCCGGCGACGTGATGCACGAGTTCGAACGCCGCGGCATCGATCAGGCCTGGGAGGACTACTTCAACCTCGTCGCCGATTTGGCTCGGAGGGGCGTGGTCGACGTCCTCGCCCACGTCGACGTCTGCAAGAAGTTCGGCTATCGCCCTGCGGTCGAGCCGATTCATCTATACGAGAGGGTGATTCGAGCCGCCGTCGCCTCGGGCACGGCCGTCGAGGTCTCGAGTCAGGGCTTGCGCAGGCCGGCCCGAGAGGTCTACCCGTCGCCTGCTTTCCTCAAGATGTTCCACAACGCCGGGGTCAAGATCACCCTCGCCAGCGATGGCCATCGGGCAGACGAGGCGGCCTGGGGCCATCGAGAAGTCGTTGCCGCGGCTGCGGCGGCAGGCTATTCGAGCCATTTGAGGTTCGAGGGCCGGCGCTCCTTCGAGGTCCCCCTAACCTCAACCTCGTGACGGTTCACAGCGAACACCCTTTTCTGCCGCCGCCGGAGGCGCGCGACCGGGTTCGACAGTTGCGAGGGCGCCTCGTCGCACCTGTCACCATCGTCACCGCCGGCGAGGATGGCATGACGGCTTCGGCGGTCCTGGTGATCGAAGGCGACCCTCCGCGCCTGGTGGCCACGATCAACGAACTAGCGGACTTTCGTGATGCCGTCGAGAGAACCCGAAAGTTCGTGATGCAGGTGGCGACCCAGGAACATCGCCACCTCTCCGATCGTTTTGCCGAGATCTCCCCATCGCCGGGCGGCCTCTTCCACGACCTCACGATGGTCGCAACCGACTGGGGACCTCGCATCGACGGGTTTCATACGTGGGCCGGTTGCACGCTCGAGACCACGATTGCGGTCGGATATCAGCTTCTGATCGTCGGGATGATCGACCACTTGGTGGTGGGGGAGCTCGACGACCCCCTGGTCTACTTCCGCGGCCGCTACCGCAAGCTGGCTTGAGATCATGACCCCGCCGACTTTCTGGTTGACGACCCTGGGCTGCGCCAAGAACCAGGTCGACTCCGAGAAGGTGCAGGCGATGCTGGCGGAGGCCGGCTACCAGGCCGCGGACTCGCCCGGCGTGGCCGATGTGGTGATGGTCAACACCTGCGCATTCATCGAAGATGCCCGCCGGGAATCGGTCGAGGCGATCCTCAACCTGCAAGAAGAGAAGCGTCCGGATGCCCGGACGGTCGTCCTTGGCTGCATGGCCCAGCGCTTCGGCGTCGAAGTCGAGCAGGCCCTACCCGAGGTCGACTCCGTTCTGGGGCTGGATCGCTATGGCGAACTGGTTTCGACCCTCGACCGATTGACCGGTCAAGACCCGGCTGGCCCCGACACCTGGCGGCCGCTCTCACTCCGGCGCCCTGTCATGGACATCCTCTATGCAGTCAAGCGTCCTCAGCCGACCCTGCCCTATGCATACGTCAAAGTCGCAGAGGGCTGTGACAAGCCTTGCACTTTCTGTGCCATCCCGATGATCAGGGGCAAGCAAAGGTCCCGCCGGCCGGTCAATATCGCCCAAGAAGTAGCAGGGTTGGTCGAGGCAGGAGTGACCGAGGTGGTCCTGGTCGCCCAGGACCTGGCCGCGTATGGAAGGGACATAGATGCCCCGGGGGGCCTGGTGGAACTGATCGACCTTCTCGACGACATCGACGGTCTGGTCCGGCTCCGGCTCCTGTATCTCTACCCGAAGGAGATCAGGCCGGGCCTGATCGATCAGATCGCCTACAACCCGAAAGTGGCGTCGTACTTCGACCTGAGCCTCCAGCATGCTTCTGAGCAGTTGTTGCGAGCAATGAAGCGCCCCGGTGGCACCGACCGTTATCTCGACCTCATCCGACAGATCCGGGAGGCTGACCCCGACGCGGCCCTCCGATCATCGTTCATCGTGGGATTTCCGGGAGAGTCCGACGACCAGGTGGAGGAGCTTGCCGACTTCCTCGCCGAGGCGCGGCTCGACTGGGCAGGTTTCTTCCCTTACTCGGCCGAGGAGGGGACCCCGGCGGCCCTCCTGGGCGGGCGGGTGCCTTCCGAAGTCGTGTCCGAAAGGCATCGCTACTTGCAGGGCATCCAGGATGAGATCACCTCGGAGGCGGGCGCCGCGATGATCGGCCGCCGGCTCGAAGTGCTGGTCGACCAGGTCGAAGACGGAGTTGCGGTGGCCAGGTCCTATCGCGAAGCCCCCGAGATCGATGGTGTGATAACGATCGACGCCGGCAGCCCCGGCGACTGGCTGGAGATCGAAGTTACGGCTTCATTCGGCTCAGAATTGGCAGGGAAGAAGGTATGAGGTTCGAGGTTCGAGGTTCGAGGTTTTTGGCTTCCGTCTTCCGCCTTCCGCCTTCCGCCTCATGATCGTCGAAGTCCTCGCCGTCGGAACCGAACTCTTGCTGGGCCAGATCGTCAATGGCAACGCGGCCAAAATCGGCACGGCATTGGCCGACCACGGTTTCGATGCCCACTACCAGGTGGTTGTGGGTGACAATCTCGACCGGGTGGTGTCGGTGATACGCACGGCCCTGGGACGGGCCGACGCCCTGGTCATAACCGGAGGCATCGGTCCGACCCGGGACGACCTCACTCGTGAGGCGGTTTGTGCAGCCCTCGGCCTGGAGATGAGGTTCTCCGATACATATGCCGAGTTTCTGAAGGAGCGGTTTGTGCGCTGGGGGCGGGATATGCCGGCTTCCAATCTGCGTCAGGCCGAGTATCCCGACGGGGCCGAGTTGCTCCCCAATCCGAAAGGGACTGCTCCGGGATTGGTCCTCGACCACGAGGGCAAGCTGATCTT
>DATEEG010000009.1:0-3150 GCA_035281305.1 Acidimicrobiia bacterium
GAATCGCCATCCATTCAAATTTCGTCCGGGTGATGAAGATTTCATCCAGCAATTCGACAAGGAACTCACGGTTGGCGACCCGGGCGCTGTTGTCAACGGTGCGGGGATCGTTCTTCAGGTCGGGTCTACCTACGGCATCGCACAGGTTCCGCCAGAACTTCTCATCGCGGACCGCCACTACGACATATCCGTCCTTAACTTCGAACGCCTGCCAGGGAACCATGTGCGCGTGCGCCGTACCTTGTCTGCTCACCTCGGCATTGCCGTTGAGAAATCCGACGGCGTCGTAGGTCAGCATCGACACCAGCGAGTCGAGCATGGCGACATCGGCGTGGTGCCCGTCTCCGTGCAGTGCGCGCCCGACCAGCGCCCCGAGCACCGAGATGCAGGTGAAGATCCCACCGGCCAGGTCGGCAATCGGAATCCCCACCCGGGCGGGCGGCGCGTCCGGATGTCCGGTGATGTCGACGTGACCGCTGAAGGCCTGGATGACCAGATCGAAGGCAGGACGATCTCGTTCGGGACCGGTCTCTCCGAAGCCGGTCACGGAAACGGTGATGATGGAGGGCCTGCGCCGTTTCAAGGACTCATGGTCGATTCCGAGGCGGGCCATCACCCCGGGACGGAAGTTGTCGATGACGACATCGGCTTGCTCGACCAGGGAATAGAAGATTTCGAGGCCCTCCGTGGTCTTGAGGTCGAGGACCACGCTCTTCTTCCCCCGGTTCATGAAGAGGTGGATCGAACTCTCTCCGCGGATCGGAGCGATCGTGGCGTTGCGGGCGGAGTCCCCTGTGAACGGCTCGATTTTGATCACCTCGGCCCCCATGTCGGCGAGGATGGTGCCGCCGTAGGTCCCGGCGATCACCTGACCGAGTTCAAGGATCGTGACTCCGGCGAGCAATGACGCCTTCACGAACTCACCCTTATTGGCCCCAGTCGATGGCGACGATCTCACCGCTCCGGGCCGACTCGTCGACCGCCCGTGATATGTGGAGCACTTCCATCCCATCCTGCCCGGTCGCGAGAATGGGGTCGGCCCGCCCGGTGCCGACGGCGTTGATGAAAGCGTGGGTCTCTTCCTGCATCGCTCCGAAGTGCTCGCCGAGAGCCCAGTCGCCGGGCATGTAGGAGCCGAGCATGGCGACGTGCATCGACGTGGTGTCGGGCGTGTAAGGAGAGTGGATCGGCTTGCGCGACGCCATGAGGACGTCGCGATGGTCGTCTTTGACGCTGATGGCGCCTTCGCGCCCGAACAACTCGAAGTCCATCGAAGCGACATAGGCCGGCCAGAAGTCGGGCAGTTCCCAACTGACCCCGAGATTGGCCACCGTCCCATCCGGATAGTTGAGAACGCACCAGGTCGAATCGACGGTGCCGAACTCCTCGTAGATCCTTCCTTTGGTCGAGCCGGCGGCGTAGACCGAACTTGGGAGCGGTCCGTCGAGGTACCAGTTGAGAAGGTCGAAGAGATAGGTCATCGTGTTGATCGACGGTGTTGTGGTCGGGGCTCGCGAGATGACCGCCCGTGCGACCGATTCGGCCAAATAGATAGTCGCCTTGGCGCTCGTCACATCCCCGATGTATCCCTGGAGGATGTGCTCCTTGATCGCCAGGTAGCGGCGTCGGAAGCGCTGAGTGAAGCCGGTGTAGATCCTCACGCCATACTCCTCGGCTCCGAGTAGGAGTTTCTGGCCCTCATCGGGAAGGATGGTGAAGGGCTTCTCGACCAGCAGGGTCTTGCCGGCCTGCAGGGCCGCCATCGCCGGGATGAAATGGGAGTCCTCGGTCGAGGCCACGATCACGGCGTCGACCTGATCGCTGGTGACGAGTTCGGTCGCGTCAGTTGCCCACGCGTCGGCTTCGCAGGCATTGGCCAGCCCCTCGGCCCGCTCGCCGACGACGTCACAGACCGCCAGGTAGTCGACGGAGGGATGGCGATGGGCGATCTGGGCGCGGAGGCTGCCGATCGATCCGCAGCCGATGACGGCAACCCCGACTCCGCCGTCGATGAATCTGCTCCTGGTCACTTCTCCTCCTTGCCGGCCTCGACGGCCCGACCACTTGCCCTCTCAGCCGCTTCGGCGCGGGCGATGATGACTCTGGCAACCCGGGCCACGGCGTAATCGACCATCTTTCCGTCCACCGCGATCGAGGCGGATCCCCCGGCCTCAGCCTCTTCGAAGGCGGCCAGCACCTTCCGCTGGTATTCGACGACTTCCGGGGCCGGGGTGAAGACGTCGTTGATCACTGCGACCTGGGCGGGGTGGATGGCGACTTTCCCGACGTAGCCGAGACGGCGGGCCAGTTCACATTCGACCCGCAACGCATCCAGGTTGCGGAAATCCATGAACACCGCCTCCATCGGATGCTGGATCCCGGCGGCGCGGGCTGACAGCAGCACCTGGGAACGGGCCAACAGCAGCCCGGTTCCATCCGGAGTCCATTCGGCGCCGAGATCGGCCACGAGATCGCCCTGTTCGCCGCCGCCAAACAGGATCGATTCGATGCGGTCGCTCGAGACGGCCATGTCGAAGGTGTTTCGAACCCCGAGTCCGCTTTCGATCAAGGGAATGATCCCAATCGAACCGCGATCGTGGCCCGACGAAATTTCGATCGCGGTGACGGCCCCGCTTATCTCCTGGAGGAGTTCCGGCGCCTCGGCCTTGGGAAGCACTATCCCGGCCACGGCGGCCCGGGCCGCCGCCACCACGTCCTCCCACATGAACTCGGTGGTCGGACCGTTGACCCGGACGTAGAGCGGAACGTGTGACGGGGGCAGGTTCGCCAGTGACTCCCTCGCCTCCTCCTTGTTCTCGACCGCCACTGCATCCTCGAGATCGACGATCACGGCGTCGGCTCCCGACCTGATCGCCTTTTCGATCAGATCCCGCCGATGCCCCGGCGTGAAGATCATGGAGCGAAGAGGGTTCATGAGACGGTCATGCGTGGTGCGAGGAGCGAGGTGCGTTTTGCGTGGTCGCGTGGTGCGTGGTGGAGCGTATTGAACGAGCCAGCCTCATCGAGTCGACGGTTGCGCAGTGCATGAACGCACCACGCATCACGCACCCCGCACCACAGTTTCATTTGATGGCCATCGGGTTGAGGGGCGAGCCCACGGCCCTGGTGAACGGCAACGGCGGTCCGCAG
>DATEEG010000010.1:0-2722 GCA_035281305.1 Acidimicrobiia bacterium
TTACGTGGCCGCGATGGAACTGCTGCCGACCCTGGGGTTCCGCCAGTACGAGCTCTCCAATTTCGCGAAGCCGGGATTCGAATCGCGGCACAACCTCGGCTACTGGGAAGGGCGTCCGTATCTCGGATTCGGCCCCGGGGCCCATTCGTTCGTCTCTCCGAGGCGGTGGGCGAACATCGCGAACGTGGCGGAGTTCATCAATCGCGCGGAGCGGGGGGAGTCGCTCGTAGGGAGCGAAGAGACGCTGACGGTCGATCAGCAGATGCTCGAGGCGGTGTTCCTGGGCTTGCGGCGCGCCGAAGGGCTGTTCGTGCCCGCGTTCGAGGAGCGCTTCGCCGTGAGTTTCGCCGCGAAATACGGGGCGCTGGAAGGGGAGTTGACGGGGGACGGCCTGATCGAGCGGCGGGGCGGATTCCTGTCGTTGACGATGAAGGGAAAGCTGCTCGCGGATGCGGTGATCGGTCGCTTTGCTTGAAGCTTGGAGCTTGAAGCTATTTCTTGGCGGGCGCTTTGGTCTTCTTGGAAACCACCGTCGACGGCTTCGGCGGAGTCCAGTGCGACTCGGTGATCTGGATGAACCCTCCGTTCGGGCCGGGCACGGCGCCGGCGACGTACATCAGGTTCTTCTCGGCGGCGATCTTGACGATGTCGAGGTTTCGGGCGGTGACGCGCTCGTGGCCCCAGTGGCCGGCCATCTTCTTGCCCGGGTAGACGCCCTGGCTGATCGAGTGCTGGCGGCCCAGGGAGCCCGGGGCGCGCTCGCGGTCGGACTGGCCGTGCGTCGCCGGCAGGCCGCTGAAGCCGTGGCGGCGGACGACGCCCATGAAGCCGCGGCCCTTGGACGTGCCGACCACGTCGCACTTCTTCTGGTTCTCGAAGATCGACGTGGTGAGCTTCTGTCCGACCTTGACCTCTTCCTTGCCGTCCCAGGGGATTTCGCGGATGAAGGCGGCGGGCTTGAGGTGCTTGGATTCGTTCTTGACCTGGTTGGCGCGATCCTCGTCCTTCTGGCCCTCGGCGCGGGGGATCTGGTGACCGATCATGGCCTTGGACGTATTGCGGCGGCGGCGCTCGCCGAAGCCGATCTGGATCGCGGCGTAGCCGTCGCGCTCCTTCGTCTTGACCTGGAGGACGGTGCAGGGGCCGGCTTCGATGACGGTGACGGGGAAGGCCTTGCCTTTGGCGTCGAAGATCCGGGTCATCCCGATTTTCTTGCCGAGGAGCCTGGTGACCATCGTTCTTCTCGTCTCGGGGACGGTAAACGGAACACGGCCGACGGGTCGTCGACGATCGGGAAGGTCCATGGGGCAGGCGATTGTTCAGCCAGCGCCGCAGGGATGGTTTTGAATCCCTTCATCGAAGTCCCGAGGGACTCCGATGAATGCGGATAAGCCGAACGGCCGATTAGTACCGGTAAGCTAAAGGCCTCACAGCCTGTGCACACCCGGCCTATCAACCTCGTGGTCTTCGAGGGGCCTTCAGGGAGAACTCATCTCGAGGGGGGTTTCCCGCTTAGATGCTTTCAGCGGTTATCCCGACCGTCCATAGCTACGCTGCGATTGCCACGAGCGTGACAGCAGCCACACCAGAGGGACGTCCACTCTGATCCTCTCGTACTAAGAGCAGATCCTCTCAATTCTCCTGCGCCCACCACAGATAGAGACCGACCTGGCTCACGCCGGTCTGAACCCAGCTCACGTACCGCTATTGATCGGCGAACAGCCGAACCCTTGGGACCTTCTCCAGCCCCAGGATGCGATGAGCCGACATCGAGGTGCCAAACCGCGTCGTCGATGTGGACTCTTGGACGCGATAAGCCTGTTATCCCCGGAGTACCTTTTGTCCGATGAGCGATGGCCCTTCCATTCGGAACCACCGGATCACTAGGCCCTGCTTTCACATCTGCTCGACTTGATGAGTCTCGCAGTTGAGCACCCATATGCCCTTGCGCTCCACACGCGATTGCCAACCGCGTTGAGGGTGCCTTGGGACTCCTCCGTTACCTTTTTGGAGGATTCCGCCCCAGAAAAACTGCCCGCCTAGCACTGTTCCTCTGCTGGCTTCACAGACAGAGGTTAGGATTCAAACATGACCAGAGTGGTATTTCACCGTCGACTCGGGCCCGACCGGAGCCGGGCCTTCAAAGTCTCCCACCTATCCTACGCAGGTCAGGTCTAAACTCAATACTAGGGCTGCAGTGAAGGTTCACGGGGTCTTTTCGTCTTGTGGCGGGTAGGCGGCATCTTCACCGCCGTTTCTATTTCGCCGAGCACCAGTTGGAGACAATGGCCAAGTGATTACGCTATTCATGCGCGTCGGAACTTACCCGACAAGGAACTTCGCTACCTTAGGCGATGCCGGCTCCGGGCGTTCAGCCTGGAACCGCTGCCTCCATGTCGCCATGGAGATCGGACTGTACCTTGATCCTGTGCTTGTTGGCCGGGATCGACGGAAGTTACAGCCGTAATCACCGAACTGAGACGTTCAAGCCCTGGGAGGGGGACTGAGTTGCACGGATCTCCGGCGTCCAGTCTCTGAGGATTCTCACGAGAGAGATCTCGGAGCCTTTCCTGCGGATTGCCTGCACCCACGCGTTGTTACTCGCCTTCGCGCTTGCGCGCTGCGGCGAAGTAGCGGGGGATACCCAGGGGTTCCCGCATATGGCCGGATTTAGTGAGGGCCCTTTTTCAGCTCTCTGGGAGCCGACGGTTCACCCTCATAG
>DATEEG010000011.1:0-2793 GCA_035281305.1 Acidimicrobiia bacterium
CTCATCCCCACCATCACCACGCTGGCCCGGGCCGAGGGACTCACCGCCCACGCCCTGGCGGCGACCGTTCGATTCGAGAACGAAGTCGATTTGAGATCGAGAGAAAGCGATGGTCCCCTGCCATGAGTCGAACCGCAACCGTGGAACGGGCTACGAGTGAAACTCAAATCAAGCTCTCGATCGATCTCGACGGGACCGGTCGATCCAGCATCGACACCGGCGTCGGCTTCCTGGACCACATGCTGACCGCCTTCGCCCACCATGGCCTCTTCGATCTCGATCTGATAGCGAAGGGAGATCTCGAGATCGACGACCACCACACCGCCGAGGACACGGCCCTGGCACTCGGTGAGGCGATTTCAAAGGCTCTGGGCGATCGATCCGGGATAACCCGTTTCGGGGATGCCGTCGTCCCGATGGACGAGGCGCGGGCGACAGTTGCGATAGACATCTCAGGACGCCCATATGCGGTGCTCGATCTTCAACTCCGGACGGACCGCATTGGAACGCTGTCCACCCAGAACATCCCACATTTGCTCGAAGCCTTGACCCGCACGGCCGGGATCACGCTCCACATCTCATCCGTGGGAAGCAACGATCACCATGTGGCCGAGGCCGCTTTCAAGGCTTTGGGACGGGCCCTGCGGATGGCGGCCACCCTCGACCCGCGGCGGAGCGGGGTGCCCTCGACCAAGGGAACGCTTTGACCACAGTCGTAGTCGTGGATCACGGGGCCGGAAACCTCGTTTCCATATCCCAGGGTCTCGCCGCGAGCGGGGCCCGCGTCGAAATCTCGTCGGACCCGGCGACAATCGCCACCGCCGGTGGAGTAGTCCTCCCCGGCGTCGGCGCCACGGCAACGGTGATGGGCGGGATCATCGATTCCGGCCTCGAAGAGACCCTGCAAAGCCTGCAGGTACCGGTGCTCGGCATCTGCGTGGGGATGCAGGTCCTTTTCGACCGCTCCGAAGAGGACGGGGCCCGCGGGCTCGGGGTGATACCCGGAGTTGTGCGCCGCCTCGAAGGCACTCCCAGGTTGCCCCACATCGGTTGGAACGACGTCGATGGCTCCCACCCCCTCCTGATCGGGACCGACCACACGTTCTACTTCGTCCATTCGTACGCGCCCTTCCCCGACGATCCCGATGTGATCGTCGGGTTTACCGACTACGAGGATGTCTTCGTTTCCGCGGTCGCGAGCGGCAACTACTACGGAGTTCAGTTCCACCCCGAGCGCAGTGGTTCGGCCGGCCTCCGTTTGTTGGCCAACTTCGTGTCTCTATGCGCCGAGGTGTCGATTGCTACGTAAGAGGGTGATTCCCTGCCTCGACGTGATCGGCGGACGCGTTGTCAAAGGCGTCAACTTCATCGACTTGCGCGACGAAGGTGATCCGGTCGAATTGGCGTCTCGCTATGCCGCCGAAGGTGCGGATGAGATCACCTTCCTCGACATCGGGGCGGCGCCCGAAGACCGCGGCACACTCCTTGAAGTCGTCCGGAGGACAGCCTCCCAGGTCTTCGTTCCGCTCACTGTCGGGGGTGGGATTCGTTCGTCCGATGACATGAAGGCAGCCCTGCGGGCGGGTGCTGACAAGGTCACCGTCAACACTGCGGCCGTGCGCGACCCCTCTCTCCTCGCAGCATGCGGTCGCCGCTTTGGCCGGCAGTGCGTGGTCCTGGCCATCGATGCCCGCCGCGTCAGTACGGGACCTCTCGACGGCGGATGGGAGGTAGTGGTGATGGGCGGCCGTGAAAGGACCGGCATCGACGTCGTCGAGTGGGCTCGCCACGGAGTCGACCTCGGGGCTGGAGAGATTCTCCTGACTTCGATGGACCGGGACGGGACCCAGGCCGGATACGACCTCGACCTGATCTCACTCGTCACCGAGTCCGTCGAGGTGCCCGTGATCGCCTCAGGCGGCGCCGGCTCACCGGCAGATTTCGTCGCGGCGATCAGTGCCGGAGCCGAGGCCGTGCTGGCGGCGTCGCTGTTCCATCGTGAGCAAATGACGATCGCCGATGCGAAGACGGCGCTGGCGGCAGCGGGCTTTCCGGTGAGGAGTGCGGCATGAATCG
This sequence comes from Acidimicrobiia bacterium, assembly GCA_035281305.1. Taxonomy (GTDB): domain Bacteria; phylum Actinomycetota; class Acidimicrobiia; order Spongiisociales; family ZC4RG35; genus DATEEG01. The sequence continues at coordinate 2,077 of DATEEG010000011.1, forward strand.
GGAGTTGACCGCGGGCATCGTCCAGGACGACCTCAGCGGACAGGTGCTCATGCTCGGATTCCTCGACGAAGAGGCGCTCCGGCTCACCCGCGAAACCGGGCTGGTCCACTTTCACTCCCGCAGCCGCAACCAACTCTGGAAGAAGGGAGAAACCAGTGGCAACACCCTGTCGGTCGTCTCCATCAGGGGAGACTGCGATGGCGATGCCCTGCTCATCAGGGCGGTTCCGGCCGGCCCCACTTGCCACACCGGATCGGTCAGCTGCTTCGGCGACGCCGAGCCCTTCGGGACCATCCAACGTCTCTGGGCGACCATCTTGGCCCGGCGGGACGAGCGACCCGAAGGCTCGTACACCGCCTCGCTGCTGGAAGGAGGGGTCGAAGCCGCCGGTCGCAAGGTGGTGGAAGAGGCTGTCGAGGTCCTCCTGGCTTCTACCGATCACGCCAGCGGCGGGCCCCCCGAGCGAGTTGCCGAGGAGGCCGCTGATCTGCTCTATCACCTGTTGGTTCTGTTGGCCGAACGTGACGTCGACTTGAAGGCGGTGACGGAGGTGCTCGATCGGCGCGCCGGTTAGGTCCGGGGGCGCTTAAGTCGCAACTCACCCGGTCGGGACCAGCGCAGGAACCGTCGTGGAGCCGAGGTCGGGTTGATTTATCTTTTCCTACGACGGACGGGCAATCCCATTCCAACGCGCCGTCGTCGAAGTTTGTCGCTTCG
>DATEEG010000012.1:0-14048 GCA_035281305.1 Acidimicrobiia bacterium
CGGATGGACGCTGATCGAAATCGACTTGCCCCCGTAGCGGACCGCGTTGCTGAGCAGGTTGCGGAGCACCTGGCGGAGGCGCACTTGATCGGCCAGCGCCAAAACCCCCGACCGCGGCCCGTTGTGCCGGAAAGACATTCCTTCGGTCGGATAGTGATCGACGACTTTTGCCACCTCCCGGTCGAGGTCGACCGGCTCGGTCACCACGTCGAGAGCATTGCCCTCGATACGGGACGCCGTGAGTAGGTCCTCGATGATTCCGGTGGCATCGGCCGCCTCGCGGCGTGCCAGAACGATCAGTTCTCGAACTTCCTCCTGGGACGGCACGATGTTCCTGTCCAGGGCGAGATCGATCATCCCCATGACCCCGGTGAGTTGGTTCCGAAGCTCGTGACTGACCGACCCGAGGAGCTGGGAACGCTGGAGTTCGAGCATCATCATGCGCTGGCTGACGCTATTGAGGGCAATCGCGATGACGGCGACCACGAACATCGTGGAGATGGTGACACCGAGTTCCTGTCCCGGGTCGGCTCGGACGATCTGGCCCAGGTACCAGAGGGTTGCGTATCCATAGAACACCGCCCTCCACCGGCCATACGTGACGAAGGTCAAGACCACACACCAGAACGCAAACGAAAGGCCGGCCATGACAGGATCTACGGCGACCGCAGCCGCTATGCCTGTCACCGTGATGTCCACTGCGAGGGAGACGCGCGGACTCCGAATTCCCTTGGCGAGATTCCAGGCGGCGTGGGCCGCCATGACCATGAGGCTGATCGCATTGATCGCCGTGACTCCGCTCCAGGAGGAGCCGGCGATTCCAACCACCAGAACGAGTGCTCCCAATGCAACGAAGAGACGGATCCGGCCGTAGTCGTCGATGAAGCCTTCCATCACGGTGTGCCGATAGGGTTCGGGTATCGCCGGGGGCCGATCTCGCCTCAGGAACGTCGGTCTATTCACGGGCACGGGTCCACGTCTTGTGATCGGCACGAAGGTGGCCCGGAAAGAGAGGATTTACCCCAGACGAGCTATTTGCCGGCTGGCTGGCCGCTCGCGGCAAATGCCCGGAAGAGACCGTCGACCACCGTTTCGATCATCTCGTCGGTGGTGGGCACGACGACCGGGCTTCCGACTGCGTCGAGATGCTGCTGCATCCACTCCATCTTGGAAGTGAGGAGCATGACAGTCCCGTGGACGCCCGCCCACATCGCCCAGGCTGTGGCCTCCGGAGTGTGATCGACCGAGATCAGGCCGTCCTCCATCCCCGACCGGATCAACGCCACCAGCCCGTCGAGGACCAGCAGGCCCGGATCCCCCGCCATTTCCTCGACGGAGATCGACTCGGGTGGTGAACCGATGAAGAGCGTCGGATAGAGGGCAGCGTTGTCGAGGCCCCAACGGACATACTCGGTCCCGAGGAGCCGCAATCGCTCGAGGGCGTTGCCTTCCGAAGCAAAGACGGGGAGCAAACGGGCACCAAAGCTCTCGAAAGCCTCCCGACAGACGGCGTAGCTCAAATGGTCCTTGTCTTCGAAGTGGAGGTAGATCGAAGGGGACGACACCCCGACCCGGCCGGCGATGTCACGAATCGAGACCAGATCCAGGTTCCCCCTCTCGGCCAGAAGGTCGCGCGTTGCATCGAGGATCTCGCGCCGAAGCTGCTCGCCCTCGCCTTTGCGGAGGCGGGGACGAGGCTTGGAAGATCCGCGTTTGGTCTCGGAACCGATCGTCAAAGTGACTCGCTCACCCGGTTCAGGCTAGATGCTTCCCTCGTTTGGCCGCCTTCGCTGAACCCGAAGCGGTCGTGGATCCTCCTCAGGAATGGCGGTGCCCACCAGTTGGCGCGCCCGGCCAGTCGCATGAAGGCTGGGACCAGAGTCGCCCGGACGACGAAGGCGTCGACCAGCACCGCCAGCGTCATGCCGATCCCGAACATCTTCATGAACGTCACGCCGGACACGGCAAAGGCGATCATCACGACGGCGATCAAGACTGCCGCCGAAGTCACCACCCGCCCCGTCCGCTCCAACCCGGCGGCCACCGACCCGACGTTGTCGCCGGTGCGGTCGTGTTCCTCTTTGATTCGGGAAAGGAGAAACACCTCGTAATCCATGGAAAGGCCGAAAGCGATGGCGAACATCAGGATCGGCATGGTGAGGTCGAGGTGCCCGGACGGGGTGAAGCCGAGAAGGTTGGAGAGATTGCCGTCCTGGAAGATCCACACCATGGACCCAAAAGTCGCCGAGAGCGACAGGAGGTTGAGCACCACCGCCTTGGCCGGCACCAACACCGAACCAAACATCAGGAACAGCACCACGAAGGTGACCACCCCGATCATGGCCAGAGCGAGGGGTAGATCGGAGAATATGGCCGCCTTCGAGTCGACCAACGACGCCGTCGGCCCGGTCAGCGCCACGGCCACCGGAGTTTCCATCCCACGAATCTTCCCGACGATGGCCTCCCCTGCGGCCGATCCAGGATCGACTCCGGGGATCACCTGCAGGTAGGTGCCCGCGGGCGAGGAGAACCTGACGCTGGCCGGTCCCGGCGGGACTACGGCGGCGCCCCCGACGTAGGTGCCGGTGAGGGCATCGACCCGGGCGACGTCGTCCAGGGTCGATAGTTGGGCGGCAAACCCGTCAATCCGGGCTGGATCTGACAGGCCCAGGGCGACAACGTCGATCGGACTCGAGTCGAACCCGCTGAACTCCGAACGGAGCAGGTCGCCTACCACCCTGGCCTCGGAACCGGGGGGAAGCACTCGATCGTCGGCCCGACCGAACTGGACCCCCAGGAACGGCAGGCCGAGGAATACCAGCAAAGCTATGGCTGCGGTCGCGATCGGAATCGGGCGCCGCATCACCGTCATGGCGATGCGATGCCACACACCGGAAGCTGTGGTGGTGCGAAGACGGCGAACCCGGAGCTTTTCGACTCTTGGGCCCAGCACGGCCAGCAGCGCCGGCAGGACGATGACGGCACCGACCGCGGCCAGCGCAACGACGGCAATACCGGCGTACCCGAACGAGCGCAAGAAAGCGAGCGGGAACACGAGCATCGCCGCCAGTGAGACCATCACGGTGCCCGCGCTGAACAACACGGTGCGACCGGCGCTGAGGACTGTCCTTTGGACTGCTTCGCCGGTCTCGTGTCCGGCCGCTAATTCCTCCCGAAAACGGGAGACCACGAAGAGCGCGTAGTCGATGGCCAGACCGAGCCCCAGCGCCGTCGTGAGGTTGAGTGAGAAGATCGACACTTCGGTGATTCGGGCGAGGATGTCGAGAACGAGGAACGTCCCGAGGATTGCGAAGATCCCGACCCCCAGGGGCAGCAGCGCCGAGACCACCGATCCGAAGACGAGGATCAGGAGTATCAGAGTGATGGGGAAGGCGATCGACTCAGCCGTCAGCAGATCAGCCTCGACGGTTTCGTTCACCTCGGCGAACAGAGGGCCCTCTCCCCCGACCGCAATTTCAAGTCCTTGAAACTCACCGCGATATTTCTCAGCCAGGTCCCCCGAGTACTCGAGGAGCTCGGACTGGGTGCCTTCGACTGTGGCGAAGAGGAGGGCGCGGGTTCCATCGACGCTCCGAAGCGGAGCGGGAGATCCGAGCGTCCAGTAGGAGTTGACCGAAGTCACGTGCTCTTCGGCTCCGAGGGCGGCGCCCAGGGCGGTCCCCGCCGCCATCGCGGCATCGTCGTCCACTGAACCGCCGGCAGTGGCGACGATGACGATGTCGGCCGGAGCGACCCCGAACTCGTCGGCCAGGACCCCGGCGGCGAGGACCGACTCGGCTCCGGGATCGTCGAAGCCACCATTGGACAGGCGAGCGGCAACGCCGGCACCCATGACCCCTGCCCCCACCATCCCGATCACCGCCAGGACGAGAACCAGGATCCGCCTCTTCACCACGAACCGGGCCAGACTCTGCACGACTTTCTCCTCGGTCGGGAACGACGCTCACTTATCGCCGTTCACTTATCGTTGTTAACCGTGCGAAGTTATCAGCGTTAAGTCAGGCCGTCAAGCAGTTGTCAGTGATCCTTCTCGAGTTCGGCTAGCTCTTCTCTGATTCTGCGGGCGTCGGCCGCGGCTGCTTCGGCCCGCTTGCGAGCCGTCCCGGCCACCTTCCGGGCTTGGCTGGCGATCGCCTCTGCTGCCTCGGCTTCCAGCTCGAGAGCGTTGGTGTCGGCCTCCCGGGTCCGGGCATCGGCGTCGGCTTTCAGCAAGCGTTTGCGGAGCGAGTCGATCTTGACCTGACGCTTTCCGACCGCGGATGGTCGGGGGCCGGGCTCCTTCGGAGACGTCGAAACGGTCAACCCGGCGAACGAGCCGAACCCGGTCGGCTCGAGATCCTCGGTCAACCGGCCCAGTTTGAGCAGCGTGCGTCCCTCCGGTGTCGGCACCCCTGCTCGGAGCGTGCTGACGATGCGATCGAGAACGGCCGGTGACGGAGCCCCCAGAACCTCCCTGGCGGCATTGCGAAGCAGAGAAATCGCAGCGGCTTCGTCACGGCGCGCTTCCTCGAATCCGCTCGAATCCTCCCCGGACATGGCCCGGCTCTGAGCCCGCTCGAGCGCCTCCCCTGCCTTGATCAGCCTTTGCAGGTCGAGAGAGCCGGAGCGGGCGAGCTGATTCACGGTCCAGGCCGACACCGACGGCTTCTTCAGGGCGGCGACCCGGGCAGCTGCCTCGTCATCGCCATCCTTCTTCAGCCGGGCGGCGATCTCGTTTCGTACCTTGACGAACTGGTCCAGCGGAGCCGCGTAAAGGTCGTCGAGTTGGGATTCTTCGTCTGCCACGGGCCCTTTAGATCACGCCCAGACCGTCACGATGATGGCCACGATCGAATACGCGATGATCGCGTTGAGGCCGTTGATCAGCCAGTACGAGCCACCCTTCTGCTCGTAGATCTGGACGACCAGGGCCCCGATCACGCCGAAGCCGACGCCGAGCACGACCCCCAGCGACCACCCGTCCATCCACTCGGAGGCCCCGATTGCCTTCGCCAGCAAGGCGATCACGATCGTGGTGACGAGATAACCGATGAAGGTCGGGATCAGAAGGGTCACCAGCGCCGTCCCGTCACCGGGTGTCACCTTGGCCGCCCGCATCCAGGCACTGCTCAGAGGTGGCACCGAATACCAGATCGCGCTGAACGCAAACCATGCAACCGCTGCCACGATGACCGCCAGCCAATTGAGGTCACCCAGATGGTCAAGAATCACGCTGCCTCCTCGCTAAAAGACCACTCCGCCACCGGGTGAAACAGTACATCCGGGGTCCCGGGGGCGGCGACCATATGGTTGTATCCGTCGACGGCCGGCCAGCATCAGGGAACCAGGGATGATCTATCTTGCGCTCCTTCGGGGGATCAACGTCGGTGGGAAAAACAAGGTCGAGATGCGCAGACTCAAGGCGACATTCGAGGGGTCGGGAATGAAAGGCGTCACGACCTACATCAACTCCGGGAATGTCATTTTCAGCGACAACCGCCGCAAGCCTCCCAGAATCGTCTCCGTGCTCGAGGAGGCGATCGAGGCCGATTTCGGGCTTCCGATCAAGGTCCTGGTCCGCGACCTCCCTGCCGTCAGGAAGGTGATCAAAGGGCTGCCCGAGGCCTGGACCACCGACGCCACCATGAGATGCGACGTCATGTTTTTGTGGGAAGGATTCGATCGCAAAGACATCCTCGAGGAACTGCAGATCAAACCAGAGATCGAGGACGTGGCCTATGTCCCCGGGGCGGTGATCTGGCGCATCGACAGGTCGAATCAGAACAAGAGCAGGATGACCAAAGTCGTCGGCACCGACCTCTACCAGGGCATGACGATCCGCAACAGCAACACGGTCCGCAAACTGGCCGAGATGATGGAGTCGGCCGCAGGTGAGAAGTCATGACAGTGCGCGGCTTCGGTGGACGCCCGCAAACGCGCTATGCCGAGACGAACCTCGGCTACGTGGGATATCAGGTCATCGGTGAAGGTGAGCGGGACATCATGTTCATCACCGGGGCCCTCAGCAACGCCGACGCGATTTGGGATGAACCGTCGGCGGTCCGTTTCTTCGATCGGCTGGTGACGATGGGCCGGGTCATCCGCTACGACATGCGCGGATCCGGCGTGTCGGACCCGGTGCCGAATCGGAACATGTGGATGACGATCGAGGAAAATGTCGATGACGTCAGGGCCGTTCTGGACGCGGCTGGGTCCAACCAGGCTGTCATCTACGGGGACACTGAAGGCGGCCTGTCGGCGATGATGCTGGCCGCTACCGACCCGAAGCGAGTCAGCGCCCTGGTCCTCGTCAACGCGGTGCCCCACCTGCTCCGCAAAGACGATTACCCGATCGGAGCCACCCTCGAAGCAGCCGACGCGCTGTCGAAGCTGTACGTCGCTCAGCACGGCACCACCTCCGACATGCTGGAGTTGACCGCCCCCAGCGTGGCCAACGACCTCCGCTTCCGCAACTGGTGGACGAGGTACCAGCGCATGTCGGTTCCGCTCGGGCTGGTAAAGACGACATTCGACTGGTTCGCCGAGGTCGATGTCAGGGCGGCCCTCCCTCTCATCACCGTGCCGACTCTCGTGGTCGCACGCCGGGAGGCGAAGTTTCATCGCCTCGCCTTCGGCGAGTACATCGCCGCGAACATTCCAGGTGCCGAGCTTCGAATCGTGGAAGGGGCCGATACCCTCCCGTTTCACGCCGGTGACTTCGGTCCAACCCTCGACAGGGTGGAAGAGTTCCTCACGGGTCGGAAGGAATCTTCCCGGGCAGATCGAGTGTTGGCGACGGTTCTCTTCACTGACATCGTCGGGTCCACCGCTTTGGCCTCGACGCTGGGCGACGTTCGATGGCTCGACCTTCTCGAAGAGCACAACCACATCGTGCGAGCGCAGCTGGAGAGGTTCCGGGGCAAGGAGATCAAGATGACCGGCGACGGGTGCGTGGCCACCTTCGACGGTCCTGCCCGGGCGGTTGCCTGCGCCCTGGGAATCGTTGACCAGGTGTCGGCGATCGGCCTCGAGCTTCGGGCGGGCATCCATACCGGAGAAGTCGAGATCAGGGGCGGCGACATCGGAGGTCTCGGAGTCCACATCGCCTCGAGGGTGATGAATCAGGCCGAAGCCGGCGGCATTCTCGCCTCCGGCACGGTCAAGGATCTGGTGGTCGGATCTGGGATCGACTTCATCCCCTGCGGCTCGTTCGACCTGAAGGGCGTGCCCGGCAGCTGGCAGCTCTACCAGCCCAAGGTCGGCTGAGTTCGACCCCCATTCGATCTGCGTTCTTTCTAGCCTCCGTGCTGGAAAGCGATGAGCACCGTCCTCACATCTGATATCGAGACCGACCTGGCCCCGGCGCGCCCGGGCCCCCTCGACGTCGTCATGGGCGTTCTGGCGGTGGTGCTGGTGGGTGGGTTTTTCGTCGACCTGTGGGCACACAGCCACGGCCGGGTGGATGAGACGTTCTTCACCCCCTGGCACGGAATCCTCTATGCCGGTGCTCTCCTTCACGGCCTGGTTCTGCTGAGGGTTGCTCTCCAGGGACGGAAGCAAGGTTTGGGTCTGCGCCGATCGCTCCCCAGCGGCTACGGGCTGTCATTGGCGGGGGCCGGGCTCTTCCTGGTAGCCGGAGTGTTCGACCTCGCGTGGCACGAGGCATTCGGATTCGAAGACGGCACCGAGGCGCTGCTCAGCCCGAGCCATTTGCTTCTCGCCACCTCCGGGATCTTCATGGTGGCGGGCCCGGTCCGTGCGGCCTGGGCGAAGGGCGTACCCACCAGGTTCCCCGGATGGCTGCCATGGGTCTTCGCTCTCACGATGCTGCTTTCGATCGTCACGTCGTTCACCGAGTACGCCCACCCGGCCATCGACACATGGCCGGCCTCGACCCCGCCTCCCGGTGCTGAGCAGTCGGCGCTGCTGGTGGTCGACCCTGAGGGCCTGACCCAAACCAGGGTCCCCTTGTCGATCGGCGAGAACGTGTGGATGCCCACTTTCCTCCCCGAGCGAAATCGGATGGCAGTGTCAGCCTCCGATGGGGAAACCGGTGCTATCTACATCCTCGATACCAGGAGTTGGGAAGCCCGGCTCCTGTGGGAAGGGGTCGGGGCCTTCAATCACGCCGAGGCGTCCCCCGACGGTGGTCGAATAGCCTTCACCGCCCGAGGTTCCAATGACAGCGCTGAGATATTCGTAATCGACGTTGACGGCGGCGAAGCCACCCAACTCACCGACGACCGGGCCGTCGACTGGGGACCCACCTGGTCAGTCGATGGAACCACCATCATGTTCGTCTCCGACCGCGACGGAGATGGCGACCTCTACACAATTCCCGCGGCCGGCGGTGACACGGTTCAACTGACCGATATGGAAGGGGACCAGGGTTCTCCGGCGTGGTCCCCCGATGGATCTCGCATTGCTTTCGACTCCAATGCTGACGGCGATTTCGACCTCTACGTCATGGACGCCCAGGGCTCGAACTTGACCGCGCTGACCGAGAACGACACGACCGACTCAGGCCCGGCGTGGTCTCCTGACGGCGAGTGGATCGCATTCGCCAGCGACCGCGATGGGAACTATGAGCTCTTCCGCATCGCCCTTGACGGCGGCGAGGCGGTCAACCTGACCCGCAACCCGGGCGCCCACGACTCCTGGGGCGGCATCGCCTGGTCGGCCGATGGTTCGATGATCGCAACCAACACCTCGGGGTGGGTGGATGGGTTCAACGATCCGTTCTTCCGCGAGGCCCTGGGCGTAGCCACGATCCTCATTCAGGCCGCGCTGATCGCCGGCTTCCTCCTCCTGATCCTCAGTCGAGGACCCCTTCCGATCGGGGCCATCACCGTGATCCTCACCGTCAACGCCGCCCTGATGACGGTCATCTCCGACTACTACTGGTACGTCGTTCCGGCCCTGTTCGCAGGGGTTCTCGGTGACCTGCTCGCCTGGTTGACTCGTCGCTCGGACCCCGTGCGCCGGGCCCGCATCCTGGCGACGGGGGTCCCGGCGATCTGGTACGCCGCCTACCTGGCGACGGTTGCCGCCACTGAGGGCGGGTTGGGCTGGTCGATCCACATGGTCCTCGGGGCACCCGTGATCGCCGGCGTCGTTGGCATGCTGCTGAGCATCCTGGTCTATCCACCGCACCGTCCGGTCCCGGCGGCCTGAGCTATCAATCCCCAACAACGGAGGATGCAATGTCAATCGAGGTAGAGGAGTATCTGGCCGCCGTCCCCGAGCCGTCGCGGACCGCACTGGAGTCCCTTCGCAAGACGATCAGAGAGGTTGTTCCCGACGCCTCTGAATCGATCAGCTATCAGGTCCCCACGTTCAAGTATCAGGACCGCCCTCTTGTCGCGTACGGCGCCACGGAGACCGGGTGCACGTTCTACCTGATGAGCACCAACGTGTTCAACGCCTTCAAGGAGAAGGTGAAGGAGTTCAAGACGGGTAAAGGGTCGATCCGCTTTCAACCGGACAAATTGATTCCCGCCGACATCGTCCAGAACATCGTCAAAGCCCGGATCTCTGAAAACAGCGGGATGTATCGGTAGCACGGCTCATGAGCGGCCGTCCCGGTCCTCCATCTCCCAGGCATGATCCATTACGTGGTGGGCGACGCGCCTGATCAAGAACTGGATCGGCCAGCTGCGGGCCGTTTTGCCCTCGGCGTTGTAGGCCCGAATGGCATCGAGGGTCGCCGTCCGATGGACTTCGCGCTGGTCGGGAATGAGCATGAACTCGCGAGGAGTGCGTACCTCGACCTTGCGGGTGAACTGTTCGGCTTCGTTGATATGGACGTGGCGAATGAGTTCGTCGCGGGTCCACCCGCCGCCGCGGGGTCCGGGCTGCAGGTCGGCCGAGACCCGAGCCGCGGTCGCGTCGAAATAGCTCCAGCACGCCTCGAGCAGGGATAGCCGGCGCTCCAACTCGGGTGATGGCAACACCTCCCGCTCGATAGCCGAGGGGAGGTGAGCGATGCCCCAATAATCGGCCGAGCCGGAACCTGTCACGCGCTCGACGATCTCGACGTCGCGATGGAGTGCGAACTCCTTAGCCAGGCCGGCCAGCTTGGCGACTGCGGCGTAGCGCGGCAGGTACGACGTCAGCTTCTCGATTGCCACGTCAGCGGTCTTGCCCCAGCGGTCGAGGCCCGGCCAATCCATGGCCCCCGCCACGACGCGTCGCTCCTTCTTTCCGACCTCCAGAATCACGCGAAGTCTGTCGGCCATGTCGGACAGGCTATCTGTTGGCAACGGCGCAGATCTTGGCCCGCTCCGACGAGCGCACGTCGGGCCTAGGACGGATGCCGGTAGTGGATTGCGACTTGGACCACCGCCAACAATGGGCCCACGGCGGACCCACCAAAGTCGCCAACCTGGCACCCCTCTGCCGCCACCACCACAACCTCCGCCACCACTCCGGCTGGAACCACCAAGCCCTACCCAACGGCGACCATCGCTGGACCAGCCGCCTCGGCCACACCTACACCACCAGCGGCCTCCCACCCTGAGATCAGCGTGGATCCAGGAACACCACCGGGATAATTCGATCAGTCCGGGATTGGTATTGGGCATAGCCCTCGTAGGTCTTGACGATCCGCGGCCACCACGCCTCACGCTCTTCAGAAGTGGCAACCCGCGCTGACACAGCTTGCCGACGTCCGTTGATCTGAATCCGAGCCTCGGGGCGAGCGACGAGATTGAGATACCAGTCCGGATAGACCGGTCGGCCTCCGTAGGAGGCGACCACCACCAGGCTCTCACCGTCGCGAAGGTAGAGCAAAGGCACCTCGTGCGGCCTCCCCGATCGCCGACCGGTAGTGGTCAGGATGAGCATGTCGTTGTCGACCAAGCGCCGCCCGATAAGTCCACGGGTCAGGCGGTAGATTCGACGATGCCATCGCGAGAGCCGCCGAACCCTCGAGTCCTTCACCTCGCCTCTAGGTGTGCTCGGCCTTCATGGCTTTGAAGGATTTCGTGATGAGCTTCTCGAGCACCTTCATGTCGACGTCTGCCAGCTTGTTGATGTAGAGACAGCCAACACTGGTCTTGTGTTTTCCGAGATCCGTCAGCAGGTCCTGGTAGTCGCCGAAGCCGGGCATCACGTACAGGGTCAGGTTCTGCTTCCGTGGTGAGAACCCGGTAAGCATCCAGTCGCCTTCTTGCCGGCTCTTTTCCGACTTGTAGTGGTACTGACCGAAACCGATGATGCTGGAACCCCACATCTTGGGCTTCTCACCAGTCACCTTCGAAAAGAGCTTCAGTAACTCGAGACTGTCCCGCCTCTTGACCTCGTCTTCAACCTTGTTGATGAAGTCCTCGACGCTGGCGTCATTGACGGTGGTCTTGATGGCTGCCATATCCGCAATCTACCAAACGGCCTGAGTTGACCATTGGCCACCACGGCGCGCCAAACTGAGCCTGCCGGGGTACTGCCCAAGTCGAGAAGGGACAAGAGATTTCTAACTGTTGCAACGGTGGCGACTACGAAGAAGTCTTCACGTCGCAAGCCGCCACCGCCAGGGCCGAAAGATTCCGCCGGGGCGGCTTGCGCGGCTCGGCTGCGACCGTTGTGCGGTTGCTGACCGATTTCGGACCCACCGGGATGACCCTGCTCGAAGTCGGCGGAGGAGCGGGCGAGATCCAGGTGGCGCTGCTCGAGAGCGGAGTGGCCGCCAGCGCCATCAACATCGACCTCTCCCCTAACTGGGAAACGCCGGCCGCAGCCCTCCTCTCCGAACGCGGGCTAAGTGACCGTGTGACTCGGCTCAATGGCGACTTCGTCCAGGTAGCGGCCGACCTTCCGAAGGCCGACGCCGTGATCCTCCACCGGGTGGTTTGCTGCTATCCCGACTGGAAAGCGATGCTGAAGGCGGCGGCTTCCAGGGCCAACCGCTTAGTGGTCGTCACCTTCCCCCGTTCAACACCCTGGTTCCGAGTGATCGCCGCGGTCGAAAACGGATACCACCGTCTTCGCAAGCGCCAGTTCCGCGCCTTTCTACACCCGCCGGAGGCGATGATCGGACTCCTCAGTTCTCTCGGATTCCAGGTTGCCGGCGAGCACCAGGGTCTCGTCTGGCGCACAGCGCTCACCGTGTCGCCTCCCATCACGAGAAATCAGCCGGGTGACTAGCTGCACCCCAACGAGTTGCCGCAGTTGAGGCACTTGTAGCAAGAGCCGTTCCTGATGGTGATGTGGCCGCAGGTGTCGCAGAGGGGGGCGTCGCCCATCATCTCCCCGAGGGCGGATTGCATCGCCATGGTCCCGGCGTCCTTGGACTTCACCGCTGTCGCCATTGATCGCGCCGGGGTCGGCGTCGTGGCTGGTGCTACCGGCCGGGACTCGAGGAACTTCACTGCTGAGGCCACGGCCGCGACATGCTGTTCGGCGACGGCATCCGTCAGGTCCAACTGGATGCCCGCTTCCACGGCCAGGCCGCTGGCCGGTTCGGGCAGCTCGCCGTCACGGACCGGGGGAACCTGGGCGAGGTCGTCTCGCTTCAAATACTCCACGGCCAGGGCCCGGAAGACGTAATCCACTATCGAGTTGGCCATCTTGATGTTGGGGTGGCCTTCGACCAGACCGCGAGGCTCGAAGGTCTGGAAGGTGAAGGTGTCGACGAACTCCTCGAGCGGCACTCCGAATTGGAGTCCCTTGCTCACCGCGATGGCGAAGCAGGAAAGGATGCCGCGCAGGGTGGCGCCTTCCTTGGCCAGGTCGATGAAGACCTCGCCGAGGGTGCCGTCCTCGTACTCGCCGGTGCGGAGATAGACCTTGTGGCCGCCGATCTTGGCTTCCTGGGTGTAGCCACCGCGCCGGGGCGGGAGCAGGAAGCGCGGCGGGTGCATCCCCTGGGCATAGGCCTGGGTTGGCGACATCCCCAAGGGGATTTTGCCCCACATGATCTGCTTGTCCATCTCGTGAGCCCTTGTGACGTCTTCGGGCTCGTCCTCGGACTGGGCGTCGTCCGAGCTCGACGACAACGGCTGGCTGGCCTTGGAGCCGTCGCGGTAGAGGGCCATGCACTTGACCCCGAGCTCGTACGAGAGCATGTAGCTCTCCTCGATGTCCTCGATAGTCGCCTCGTTGGGCATGTTGATGGTCTTCGAGGCGGCGCCCGAAAGGAAGGGCTGAGTTGCGGCCAGCATCCTGATGTGGCCGGTGTGATGGATCAGCCGCTGGCCATTGCGCCCGTTGCGGTTGGCGGTGTCGAACACCGCTAGATGCTCGTCCTTGAGATGGGGAGCGCCTTCGATGGTCTGCTGGCCGCACACCCACTCGGTGGCTTCCCAGATCTCACGTCCGGTGAAGCCAAGGGCGCGAAGCAAGTCGAACTCGAAGGTGGCGTACTCGTCGACCTCGAATCCGAGGCGCTGCATCGTGGCCTCGCCGAGGACGAACGGGTTGAAGGCATGGCGGAGTTCGAAGACCGCCGGCAGGGTGGCTTCGATCCTGGCCATGTCTTCTTCGGTGAACCCCTTCTCCATCAGAGAATCGCGGTTGATGTGGGGAGCGCCGACCAGCGAACTGGTCCCCACGATGAAGCGGATGATGTCTTCGATCTGGGCATCGGCGTACCCGAGGTTCTCGAGGGCCGGTGTCACCGACTGGTTGACGATCTTGAAATAGCCGCCGCCGGCCAGCTTCTTGAACTTGACCAGTGAGAAGTCGGGCTCGACGCCGGTGGTATCGCAATCCATTTGGAGCCCGATGGTCCCGGTAGGGGCGATAACCGTGACCTGGGCGTTGCGGAAGCCGTGACGCTCACCCATGTCGAGGGCCAGGTCCCAGCTCTGCCGGGCGGCGGTTAGAAGGTTGGAGGGGGTGAGGTCGGGGTTGATCCCCATCACGAAGTGGGAGAGTCCCTCGTAATCGTTCTGATGGGTGTTGTAAGCGGCGCGGCGGTGATTGCGAATCACCCGCAGCATGGACTCGCGGTTTTCGGCGAACTGAGGAAAGGGTCCGACGGCGCCGGAGAGCTCGGCCGATGTGGCATAGGAGTAGCCGGTGAGGATGGCGGTGATGGCGCCGGACACAGC
>DATEEG010000013.1:0-2946 GCA_035281305.1 Acidimicrobiia bacterium
AAGATCCACGCGAATTCGACGATTCCGAACAGCAACATGATCAACAACGGAGCCAGGATGGCGAACTCAACGAGGTTCGCCCCGCGTTCACCCGATTTGTGTCTACCTGCCCAGGCCACTCGATACCCCTTCGACTCCGGCCCGAAGGGTACCACTGTCCGCGTTGGACGGGGGGGCGTCGGGCCGGTCCGAAAGGGTTAATTAGGCGTTGGCATCAACCAGTCGGTAGGTCTTGAGCCCGCCCGGCGAATAAGAGGTTGTCGAACCGTTAGGGCCGACGCACCGGGCGTCCGGGCCGAACCACATGATCACCGAATCGGCCTCTTTGAGGTTTCCGGACCCGATGAAGTCCTCAGGGCCGTTCGGGTTGACGAGAATCCCGTTGTAGAGGCCCACCACCAGCATCGACTTGTTGCCGTTAGGCCACCCCGGGAAAGGCTTTCCGGTGAAGTAGCCCGCCTCCGACCAGGTCAGGTCTTCTGACACGATGGGAAAGCTGATGAGGCGGGGGGAATCGCATTTGGCGACGACGTCATTCCAGTAGAAGTGATTTGACACGTCGGCGGTTCCCCATACACCGTGGATCCATTCCTTCCACGCCGGGGGCGGGGCCCCGCCGAAGGCGGAGGCGAGGGGCGTCGGCGTGCCGCCAAGGATCTGGGCCGGGGTGTCGGCGTTGTACTGATTGCCGCCATAGGTGAACGTTTGCGAGGCGCCGGCGGTGTTGCTGAGGCGGCGACGGAAACCCTGGCCGAGGGCAGCCGCGTTGACGCCCGTGTTGGTCTCCACGACATTGCAGTTGGCTCCTGCGTTGATCGCACCACATCCAACCATCGACGGCCATAACCCTGGATTGAGTGTTCGATCCAGTCCGGAAGCTATGTTCTCCTCGGTCTGCGGACCAACTCCACTTACGTCGTCGCGAGGGACATAGAGCCTCCCGCAGTTGCCCGAATTGGTCCCGCAAGGGTTGTTGTCCTGAAGCTGGCCGTCCCATCCACCGGGCATTGCCCCGAAGGGAACGTTGGCGTCACCCCCGGAGAACACCTTGCAGAACGCTTCCTGGGTCACCGGCACCTGACTGGCACCGATGGCTCGACCAAAGGTGGCGGGGTCGGTCTCGGTGATGACGACTTGCATCTTGGCAACGTCGGAGCCCACCGGGGTGGTGATGACGGCGGTGTTGCCCGAACCGTTCGTCAGCGTGAGCGTGGATCCAACGGTGGTAGCCGTAGCCGTGGCAAGCGACGGGAAGTTCCTCTGCACGTTCTCGGCCGCCGCCGCCCTTGCTGTCGCTGCTGCCTCGGGAAGATGGGGTACGCCGGCCAGGCATGCCAGGTCGGCCGAGATCTGGTCGGTCCGCGCGGTTTCATAGAAGCCGGCGACATCTACCGCCAGCGCTGCCGAGGCCATGATGAACAGGAGAGTGATCGCCACCCAAATGGCCGCAAAGCCTTGCTCGTTCTTATTTGACTTCATGATCAACCCTCGTACCGGCCCACGGACTCAACCGTGAGATCGACCGTGGTCGAGAAGAACAAGAAATTGAGCGGGTAGTTCGGGTACTGGATGCGGACGGCAACCTGGTCGTAACCCTGACTGGTGGCGCTGAAGCCGCATGGAGCCGTGTTGACATCGATGCACTGGGTGTTCACCAAAGCCACCGGAATCGAGGCGGCCTGCAACTCAGCGTCCACGACGGCTTCGACCTGGCTCATCGAGGTGCCGTCCCACGGAAGCTCCGTCGATCCGAATCGCACGCCTTCGCGGACGGCGTGCTCCATCGTGCTTCGGACATTCCAGGCCCGGGCGATCGTCCAGATCCCAAATACCAATGCCAGGAGCAGCGGCATGACGATTGCTGCCTCGGCTAGAGCCGCCCCTCGCTCACGGTCCCGTTTCTTGTTCCCCATAGCGCCCAACTCCCTTTGCCTCTGTCACCACTCAGAGTCGTCGATTGCGTGGAGAGTGGTAGGGGTCGCTGGACCCAAACAATGCAAGTAGCGCGAGGGTAGTCCGCGTTACATCCTTTCTCACCGTTGTGACTAGTCCGATGCATAGACTCACCGCTTGTTCTGTCCTGTCCATGGCCAAAAAAACGCAGTGTCAAAGGGACTAGCTAGACGGGGAAGAAGACGCTGAGACGTTGATGACAAGAGAGCGGGACGGTCACTCTCCGTGTTCGGAACCTGCCACGAGCGCGGTGCTCTCGATGCCTGAAGGTCTCAGGTTCGGGACAACTCCCGCCGGTTGGCCACCTTGGCTTTGAGGTAGTCGCGGTTCAGCAGGGCGATGAAGTCGATCGAGATCTCCTTGGGGCAGGCGGCCTCGCACTCTCCATGGTTCGTGCAGGAGCCGAAATAGTCCTCCATCACGTCGACCATCTTCTCCACTCGCAAGAGCCGTTCCGGTTGGCCCTGGGGCAGCAGGTTGAGGTGCGCTACTTTGGCGGCGGTGAAGAGTTGGGCGGCCCCGTTCGGGCAGGCGGCGACACACGCTCCACACCCGATACAGGCCGCCGCCTGGAAGGCGGTGTCCGAAACGTCCTTCGGGACCAGTATCAGGTTGGCGTCGGGGGCGGATCCGGTCGGGGCGGTGATGTAACCCCCCGCTGCGATGATCCGATCGAAGGCGGAGCGATCGACTACGAGGTCGCGGATCACCGGGAAGGCAGCCGCCCTCCACGGCTCGACCGTGATCGTGGCACCGTCGGCAAACTTCCTCATATGAAGCTGGCAAGTGGCGGTCCCCCGCTGGGGCCCGTGAGCTTTGCCTTCGATCATCACGCCGCAGCTCCCGCAGATGCCTTCCCGGCAGTCGTGTTCGAAGGCGATCGGCTCCTCGCCCTGATTGGTGAGTCGATCGTTGAGGACGTCGAGCATCTCGAGAAAGCTCATATCCGGAGAGACGTCCTCGACCAGATACGTCTTGAACCCGCCGGGGGAG
>DATEEG010000014.1:0-3980 GCA_035281305.1 Acidimicrobiia bacterium
CTGACATGGCGACGATGCTGTGTGTCCTCACCAGCGACGCCGCGGTCGACGCGGCAACGTTGGGCCGGGCGCTGGCTGGGGCAGTTCCGGTCACCTTCAACTCCCTCAACGTCGACGGCTGTGAGTCGACCAACGACTCGGTGATCTTGCTCGCCTCCGGAAAGAGCGCTCCCGTCGAAGCCGACGAATTCGGCCGCGCGGTAGAGGTGGCCTGTCGCAAGCTTGCTTACGAGATGGCGGCCGATGCGGAAGGCGCCTCGCGGGTCGTGAAACTGCGGATAGCCGGCGCTCCCAACGACGAATCCGCTCGTCGGTACGGGCGCGCCATCGCCGACTCGGCTCTGGTGCGGTCCTCGTTCTACGGGGGCGACCCCAATTGGGGCCGCATTCTCGCCGCGCTCGGGGCCTGCCAGATCGAGCCTGCGAACGTGTCGATTGCCTACGAGGGCGTGCGGGTCGCTGACGGAGGTTGTGCTTTTCCATTCGACGACCAGAAATTGGCCAAGCTTCTGACGGCTGACTTCGTGATAGACGTCGCGGTGGGTGACGGAGAAGGCACCGCTGAAATTGTCACGACGGATCTCACGCCCGATTACGTGCGGTTCAACGGTGAACGGTCATGACCACCGGACACGGCGCCCCCAACCTGGCCAAAAGCCGAATCGCCAACTCGATGGGCAAGGCCAAGATCCTTATGGAGGCGCTTCCCTACATCCAGGCCTTCAGAGGGCGAACCGTGGTCGTGAAGTATGGCGGTTCGACCATGGAGGAAGGCGGCTTCCACAAGAGCTTCGCCGGCGACATCACCCTGTTGGCCATGGTGGGGTTGCGCCCGGTCATAGTCCATGGGGGAGGACCCCAGATTTCCGCGGCGATGGAGCGGGAGGGGATCGTCCCCCAGTTTGTCGACGGGTTGCGTGTCACCGACGAGCCCACCATCAGGGTGGTCCAACGAATTCTGGCGGGCGAGATCAATCCGGACATCGTCCACCTCCTCAATCGTCACGGTTGTCCCGCAGTCGGGCTCACGGGTCTCGATGGGGGGCTCTTCTCGGCAGTCCCCAAGGATCCCCGCCTCGGATACGTGGGCGAGGTGGCTGCGGTCAACGTCGCACTGATCTCCAACCTCATCGAGAACGGGCTGGTGCCGGTCATCGCGCCACTGGGAACCGGTGAGGATGGCCACGTCTACAACTTGAACGCTGACACGGCAGCGGGCGCCCTGGCCCGGGCTCTCGGCGCGCAGAAGCTCGTATACCTGACCGACGTGGAAGGGGTCCGGCGCGATCGAGACGACCCCGACTCGCTGGTGTCGCGGATGAACTTGCCTCAGCTCGAGGAAATGCTCGTGGGCACCGCGATCGAAGGTGGTATGCGACCCAAGTTGATCTCTTGCGCCGAGGCTCTCCGGGGGGGAGTAGCCCAGGCCCACATCCTCGACGGTCGGATCCAACATGCGTTGCTGCTCGAGGTCTTCACCTCCGAGGGCATCGGCACGATGGTGACACCGTGAGCGCCACGCTCGGGATCATGGATCGAGAGAGCGCCGTGCTCATGCAGACGTACGGCCGCCAGCCCGTCGCCTTCGTCGCCGGTGATGGTTCCTGGTTGACCGACGCCGACGGCAAGACATATCTCGATTGTCTCGGAGGTTTGGCCGTGGTGGCCGTCGGTCATGCGAATCCAAGGGTGACGGCGGCGGTGGCCGCCCAGATGTCGAGCCTGGTTCACGTCTCCAATCTCTATTTCACCGAACCGATGGTTGTTCTGGCCGAGCGGTTGACGACTCTGTCCGGATTGGATCGTGTCTTCTTCTGCAATGACGGCGCCACCGCCAATGAAGCAGCAATCAAGCTCGCCCGACGGTACGGACAGGCTACGCGGGGGCCCGACTGCTACGAGGTGGTTTCCCTCCTGGACTCGTTTCACGGGCGAACTCTGGCCACGCTGGCGGCTACCGGGCAACCGGCCAAACAAGCGACGTTCGCTCCGCTCCCGGGCGGCTTTCAGCAGGTGGCGGCCGGCGACATCGGTTCGCTGGAGGCGAAGGTCGACGCCGGGACTGCGGCAGTGCTGCTGGAAACAGTGCAGGGGGAGGGCGGCGTGGTCCCGCTGGATCCCGATTATCTCAAAGCAGTCAGGCGGTTATGTGATGAAACCGGCACGCTTCTGATTCTCGACGATGTCCAGGTGGGCGTCGGGCGTACCGGCGACTGGTTCTCGTGGCAGTCGCTGGGCCTGGAGCCCGACATCGCCACGACTGCCAAAGCACTTGCCAACGGGCTTCCGATCGGGGCTTGTCTCGCGACGGAAAAGGTGGCAAGCGCCTTCCGGCCCGGCGACCACGCCACCACCTTCGGGGGAGGGCCGGTTGTGTGTGCTGCTGCTTTGGCAGTTCTCGACGAGATCGAAGATCGGAACCTGCTCGCCAACTGCCGGGCGAGGTCGGAACAGCTGCGGATGGGTCTGGAATCGCTCCCCGGTGTCGTCGAATTGAGGGGACGCGGTTTGCTGCTCGCCGCGGTGCTCGAGGGCGACCGAAGCGCAGCGGTGGCGGAGTCTGCCCGGAATTTGGGCCTGATCGTCAATGCCGTCCGCCCCGACGCCATCCGTTTCGCCCCCCCGTTGTCGATCTCGGCGGAAGAAGTCGAGATCGCCCTGGAGCGGTTCGCCGCCGCTCTGCGGGAGTCCCTGTGAAGCAGGTGGTGCGTGGTGCGTTGTGCGTGGAGCGTTGCGCACGGAAACGGGGGTCATGCCATTCCACTGGCCCCGCACCTACGCGCTCGGAAACGCACCACGCACCACGCACCACTGCGAGCCGAAGGCGAGCCCATGGCTGATACCGCGGCTCGGCGGCGAGCGCTGCGCCGACTCATTGGTGGGGGGGTGGTGCACAGCCAGGCCGAGCTAGTAGCTGCCCTGCAGGAGCAGGGGTTCGACGTTACCCAGGCCACGGTTTCGCGCGACCTGGCGGCCATGGGGGTTTCGAAGAACGGGTTGCGATATGTGCTGGGAGGGCGCAAGGTCGATCACGGCCACCTCGCCCGGACCATTTCCACCTATGTCGAGACGATCGCCGTCTCCGGGAACCTCGTTGTCCTGCGTACCCCACCGGGGGCGGCGCAGGTGGTCGCCGCGGCCCTGGATGCAGTCGACTTGGAGGGGGTCATCGGCACCGTGGCCGGTGACGACACCGTCCTGGTCATCGCGGCAGCGCTCGACGGGGGACTTGGATTGCAGCGAAGATTGGAAGAGATGGGAGAGTCCAGATGAAAGTAGTCCTGGCCTATTCGGGGGGTCTCGACACCTCGGTGATTCTGGCCTGGCTCATCGAGGAGAAAGGCGCCGAGGTCGTCACCTACACCGCCGATGTCGGTCAGGGAGAAGAGGTCGAGGAAGCGCGGACCAAAGCTCTGGCTACCGGTGCGGTCGAAGCCGTGGTCGAAGATCTGCGCGAGGAATTCGTACGCGACGCCGTTTTTCCGGCGATCCGGGCCAGTGCCGTCTACGAGGGGTACTACCTCCTGGGCACCTCGCTCGCCCGTCCGATCATCACGCGCGGAATGATGAGGACCGTAAAGGCGGTCGGGGCGGATGCCATCTCCCATGGGGCCACCGGCAAGGGCAACGATCAGGTCCGCTTCGAGCTGTCGGCCTTTGCCCTCGATCCCGACATCAAGGTCATCGCCCCGTGGCGAGAGTGGAAGCTGCGAGGACGAGCCGACCTGGTCGAATACGCCCGCGAGCGCGGCATTCCGACTCCGGTCACCATCGACAAGCCCTATTCGATCGACGCCAACCTCCTGCACATCTCCTACGAATGCGGCGTCCTCGAGGATCCCTGGGTATCGCCCCCGGCCGGGATGTTCAAGCTCACAATCGATCCCGAGGGTGCGCCCGATGACCCCGAGGTCGTAACGGTCACTTTCGCCGAAGGCAACCCGGTCGCGATCAATGGGAGCGAACTCGACCCGGTGGCT
>DATEEG010000015.1:0-4124 GCA_035281305.1 Acidimicrobiia bacterium
GGGTATCCAGCCGACATCGAAGACTTCGACACGCGCCTGCTTGTTGCCCTCGGGATGCTCCCCGCCGGTTACGACCTCATGGCCGCACAGATGGACCTCCTCGACTCGGGGGTGGCCGGCTACTACGACCCCGACAGTGGCGAACTGGTAGTGGCAACCCCGGACGGCGACGAGGCATTGGCGGCCATCGATCAGATCACGCTCGCTCACGAGATGATCCACGCCCTCACGGATGCCAGGATCGGAATCCCCGACTCGCTCCAGGATCCCAGAGCCGACCCGGAGATCATCCGGGCCCAGCAGGCCCTGGTCGAAGGCGACGCCACCCTCGGAATGCAGCAGTACGCCCTCGGCGCCCTCGAGATAGAGGAGCAAATGGCCATGCTGCTGGACCCGCGGGTTCTGGGCGCCCAGCAGGAGGCCGGTGAGTTTCCTTACGTTCTCTCCAGTGGGCTGCAACTGCCGTACGTGGAAGGAATGAACTTCACCTGCGCGCTCTACGCCGAGGGCGGCTGGGACGCCGTCGACGAGGCTTATGGCGACCCTCCCACCAACACTTCCCAGATCTTGTTTCCCGAGCGCTACCTGCTCGACCGGATCGAAGCAGTCGAGCCCGTCCCGGTCGGATCCCCGGGTGGCAACTGGGAACGCCTGCGCGAGGTCGGGTTTGGAGCGATCGACCTGCTGATGTTGTTCTCCGCTCCTGGTGACGACACCGGCTCGGCCCTGTCCGATCCCCGCGAACGGGCCCGGGCCTGGTCCGGCGGCCAAGCCGAGGTCTGGTCGCGCGGCAACGACACCGCCGTGGGAATTTCACTGGTCGACTCGGAAGAAGGCTCCGAGTCCCTCTGCGACTCCATGGTCAGTTGGGAGCTGGCGGCTTTTCCCGATCACGACGTGATCGACCCCACCGGTCAGGAAGAACTCGCCCACACCGGAAACGGACGGGCCGCGATAGTCGTCTGTGACGGGTCCAGCGTTGTGATCGGGATAGGACCTGACCTTGCCGTCGCCCGCTCGGTCGCCGGTGGCCGCTCTTAGAAGATTCCCCGGGCCTCTTCGAGAGTAAATCGTCGTTCGTAGATCGCGCGGCCGACGATGGCCGCCTCGCATCCGGCATCCGCGAGGGTGCGCAAATCGGCCAGGTCCCCCACCCCGCCGGAAGCGATCAGAAGCATTTCGGGGACGATTGCCCGCACCATCTCGATCAAGGTGACATCCGGACCGGACATGGTCCCGTCCCTGGAGATGGACGTGACGAGCATGCGCTCGACGTTGTTGTCCCTGAGACCCTCCAGGACTTCTCGAAGGCCGAGCCCGGGCCCGGACCAACCATCGCCCCGGGCCGCGCCGTCGGCGACGTCGATCGCAGCCACAACCTGAGCCGGGCTCCCCACCTCGGCCAGGACTGCGGGACTCCAGACTGCGGCCGTGCCGAGGACGACCCGCTCTGCTCCGGAGCCGAGTGCCGCCCGGGCAGTGGGGGCATCCCGGATTCCGCCCCCGACCTGAAACGGGATTCCGGCGGCGGCAAACCGATGCCACAGCGACGGGTCGGGCCGGCCCGACCTCGCCCCCTCGAGGTCTACGAGGTGGACCAGTTCCGCGCCGCTCTCCAACCACGCATTGCCGATCGCGACGGGGTCGTCCCCGTAGACAGTCACGTCTGAGAACGAGCCCCGCAAGAGCCGGACAACTCTGCCATCCAGCACGTCGACGGCGGGGATCACTTGCACAACTTGACCAGCCTCTCTGAACGGTTTAGTGTTTTAGCACGCTAACACAGTAAGACGCATGACCACAACTGACGGATGGCGAACCAATGACACCGCTGCCCTGTTCGATGCCGTCCTGGCCCTCCGGACCGGCGATGAGGCTGCTGCCTTCTTCCGAGACCTCTGCACCCTCCGAGAGTTGACAGACCTTTCTCACCGCTGGGCCGTGGTCAGGCTGCTTGATCAAGGTCACCCTTATCGCCAGATCGCCGAGGAGACCGGCGCCTCGACGGCGACGATCACGAGAATCAATCAGTGGCTCCAGCATGGGGCGGGCGGCTACCGCCTGGTTCTCGACCGGCTGGCCAAAAGGAGGCGGGCATGATCCGTCTGGCGGTCCCCAACAAAGGCCGGCTGCAACAGCCGACTCTCGAGCTCATGAAGACTGCCGGCCTCTCCTTTGAGGCAACTGACCGCGCCCTCTCCGTGATGGCCCGCAACGCGGACATCGAGCTTCTGTTCGTCCGCACCGAGGACGTGGCGGAACTGGTCAACGACGGAGTCGCCGAACTCGGCATCACCGGCCAGGACCTTCTGGCCGAATACGGAGCCGACCTCGAGATCCTGGCCGAGCTCGCCTACGGCCACTGCCGGCTGGCGGCGGCCGTGCCGACCGGGTCGACAGTCGAGAAAGTCGAGGATCTCGACGGTCTCCGAATTGCCACCGCCCATCCGCGGGCCACCGCCCGCTTCTTCAGCGAGCGCGGGATCGAGGTGACCGTGGTCCCGCTGCGAGGATCGGTCGAAGTAGCCACCAAACTCGGGGTGGCCGATGGCATCGTCGACCTTGTTTCAACCGGATCGACCCTGATGGTCAACGGGCTCCGAGAGGTGGGCCTGGTCCTCGCATCGCAGGCGGTCCTGGTGGCAGGCCCGGCTCCGGGCAACGGCGACGCCAGCCGGGTGGCGACGGCCCTGCGGGCAGTTGTGGCGGGGCGGGGCAAGCGTTATCTCCTCCTCAATTCGGCGGTGGCAGCCGTCGACGCGATCGCAACACTCATCCCGGGCCTGGAAGCGCCGACCGTCGTCCCCCTGGCAGAGGAGGGAATGGTGGCGATCCACTCGGTCGTGGCGGCGGACGACATCTGGAACCTGCTCCCCAGGCTCGAAGAAGCAGGGGCGAGTGGAATTCTGGTGCTTCCCATCGAGCAGTTGGTGCCATGAGAACGGTTCTCCTCGAACAACTGTCTCCCCGAGAACGGCAGACGCTGGTACGGCGATCGGCGGTACCCGAACAGGACGTGCGCTCCAAGGCCGCCGAGATCTGCCGCGATGTCATGAGCCGGGGAGTCGAAGCGGTCGAGGAGTACGCACGTGCCTTCGGTGGTGGATTCGGTCGTGTCACGGTCGCCGAGATCGACCAGGCGGTCGATTCCCTTCCATTCGAGTTGCGAGACGCTCTCGATCTGGCCATGTCCGCGATCGAAGCATTCCACTCCGCGCAGGTAACCGAGACCAAGAAGGTCACTACCCGTCCCGGGGTGGAGATCACGCGAAGCTGGTCCCCGTTGCGCCGGATCGGTGCGTATATACCGGGAGGCAGCGCCCCGCTGCCGTCGACGGCGCTCATGACCATCGTCCCGGCCCGCCTGGCCGGAGTCGATGAGATCGTCGCAGTCTCCCCGGCGCCCGACGGGGTGCAGGCGAGCCCGCTTGTGGTCGCTGCCGCGGCTCTCGCCGGAGCAAGTGAAATCTGGACGATGGGAGGCGCCCAGGCCATCGCCGCCCTGGCGTACGGAGCCGGTGAACTGGAAGCGGTCCAGAAGATCGTCGGCCCCGGCAACGCCTGGGTCACAGCCGCCAAGCTCGCAGTGTTCGGGGACGTCGCCATCGACCTGCCGGCCGGGCCTTCGGAGGTCCTGGTTCTGGCGGATGCCACCGCCAATCCCCGACTGGTAGCCGTGGACCTCCTTTGTCAGGCCGAGCATGGTGCCGACTCGCCGGCTGTCCTGGTCACGACCGATCCGGGTTTGCCCGCCCTCGTCCTGGCCGAGATCGAACTCCTGCTCCCGTCCCTCGAGCGCAGTTCGATCCTCCGTCAGACCCTCGACACCAACGGCCTGGCGGTCATCGCCTCTACCCATGAGACCGCCCTGGCCTTTGCCCAGGAATATGCCGCCGAGCACGTTTCGATCGCCACCGCTTTTCCCGATGCGGACGCTTCCCGGATCACGTCGGCCGGGTCGGTTTACATCGGGCCGTGGGCGGCGGAGTCCGCCGGCGACTATGCCACCGGGGCCAACCACGTTCTCCCCACCGGCGGGCTGGCCGGCGCCTGCAGTCCCCTTCAGATCGAGGACTTCGGCTCGTGGCGGCAAGAGCAACGATTGACGCGCGAGGGTCTCGCCA
>DATEEG010000016.1:0-3094 GCA_035281305.1 Acidimicrobiia bacterium
CGACAACATCGCCGGGCTCGTGTTCGCAGAGCACCAGGGTTCGTTCCTGGTGGGCGCCGCCGCCGCATTGAAGTCCACCACCGGCACCTTGGGATTCATCGGTGGAGTGAGCGGTGTGGGTGGTCTGATCGAGCGATTCGAAGCAGGCTTTGTCCAGGGTGCTATGGCCGTGAATCCCGACATCGAGATCTTGTCTGAGTACATCACCGCCGCCCCCGACTTCACCGGTTTCAACGCCCCCGACCGGGCCCGGGACATCGCCCTGGCGATGTACGAAGGTGGCGCCGACATCGTCTACCACGCCGCCGGCGGCTCCGGTGGGGGCCTTTTCGAGGCTGCCAGTGAGCAGAGCGAAGCCACCGGTTCCAAGGTCTGGGCGATCGGAGTCGACTCCGACCAGTACAACACGGCTGACGAAGGTGTGAGGGAATTCATCCTGACATCCATGCTCAAGCGTGTCGACGTGGCCGTTTACGAGGTGATCAAGTCCCAGGTCGACGGCACTTTCGTGGCCGGCCCGGTCACCTACGACCTCTCCGTGGACGGCGTCGGCTATTCGACCACGGGTGGATTCGTCGACGACATCGTTGACCAGCTCGAAGAGTTCAAGGCCGGGATCGTCAGCGGGGAAATCGTGGTTAACCCACTGGCCCTGCCCTAACGAATGGATTCGACGACCAAGCCTTGATTCCTCAATAACCAACCGCTGCACACATAAGATCGGGTGGGACCTGCCTATTGTCCGGTCCCACCCGACATCTATGGGAGGGTTCTTTGGCGCCGGCCATCGAGTTGACGGGCATAACCAAGCGCTTCCCCGGAGTCGTCGCCAACGAGCGTGTCAACCTCACGGTCGAGGAGGGGGAGATCCACGCCATCTGCGGCGAAAACGGCGCCGGGAAATCGACTTTGATGAAGATCCTCTACGGCATGCAGTCCGCCGACGAGGGCACCATGAAGATCTTCGGACGAGAAGTCCGCTTCACCTCGCCGACCGACGCCATCGCAGCCGGTATCGGGATGGTTCACCAGCATTTCATGCTCGCGGATCAGTTGACAGTGCTCGAAAACGTGATCCTTGGGGCCGAGCCGACCAAGACGATGGGTCGGATCGACTTCGACAAGGCTCGTGAGCACCTCAAGCAGGTCGGGGACGCCTACGGACTCGATATCGAGCCCAACGACCTCGTGGAAGAGCTCGAAGTGGGCGAGCGCCAGAGAGTCGAGATAATCAAGGTGCTCTACCGGGGCGCCAAGATTCTGATCCTCGACGAGCCGACCGCGGTGCTGGTTCCCCAGGAAGTCGAAGAGCTTTTCCGCAATATGCGCGAGCTCAAAGCCGCCGGCTCGACGATTCTCTTCATCGATCACAAACTCGATGAAGTGCTAGCCGTCGCTGACACGATCACAGTGCTTCGACAGGGACGCACGGTGGCGACGGTCAAGCCCGCGGATGTCACCGCCGGTGATCTGGCTGAACTGATGGTCGGATCGGAGCTTCCCACACCGGCAACGACCGAATCCACTGTCACCGATGAGGTCGCGCTCGACGTGCTCGGGGTCTCTGTTGTCGACGACGAGCGGATAGTCGTTGACGACGTCTCCTTTCAGGTTCACAAGGGCGAGGTGCTGGGTATCGCCGGGGTCGAAGGCAACGGTCAATCCGAGCTAGTCGATGCCATCATCGGCACCCGTGCAGTCGCGGCCGGCAAGATCGTGCTCCTGGGCGTAGACGTGGCCCCGACCTCGGTTCGCGATCGCCGGGAGCGGGGGCTGGCCTACATACCGCAGGACCGACATCGGGAAGGCCTCTTGTTGGCGGCGCCGCTTTGGGAAAACGCGGCACTGGGCCACCAGACGCAACCGCCCTACTCCAAAGGCTTCTGGATGGACCGGGAAGGGGCTCGTAAACAGACCAACCTGATTCTGAAGGAATTCGACGTACGAACTCCTGGCGTGGACGTCCCTGCCCACGCCCTCTCAGGCGGCAATCAGCAAAAGCTGATCGTGGGCCGGGAAATGACGTCCAATCCGTCGGTCCTGATCGCAGAACACCCCACCAGGGGCATTGACGTTGGCGCTCAGGCCGCCGTTTGGGAGGACATCAAAGCCGCGCGGGCAGCCGGGCTCGCCACCCTCCTGGTATCGGCGGACCTGGAGGAGTTGATCGGGCTCTCCGACACCATCGTGGTCATGCTTCGTGGTCGCGTCACTGCGGTGGTCGACCCGACCACAGTCACCCCCCGCGATCTGGGCGCTTACATGACCGGGGCCACCGAAGCGGGAGCCGCATGAAGTTCGCTCTCGGGCGGCGCATACTTCTGGCTCTGGCCGCGCCCTTCACTGCGATTCTGTTCGCCCTCGTCACCTCGTCGATAGTTCTTCTGGCGTCGGGCAGCAACCCCGTTGCGGCCTTCGGCGACATGGTCAGTCACGCCAGCAAGCTGGAGACGGCGGTCGACATCCTGAACCGGGCAACCCCGTTGGCCATCGCCGGGATTGCCGCCGCCATCGCCTTTCGCATGAACCTGTTCAACATCGGCATCGAGGGCCAGTACCTCCTGGCCGGCCTGGTGGCGGCTCACGTCGGCAGTCTGTTTCTGCTGCCGCCGATCGTTCATTTCTTGTTCATCATGGTCGTGGCCATGACCGTGGCCGGGGCCTATGCCGGCTTGGCCGGGGTCCTGAGGGTGACCCGGGGGGTAAGCGAGGTCATCTCCACGATCATGCTCAACGCCATCGCCATTTCCGGCCTGGTTGCATACCTGATCAGGGTCTGGCAGGCGGGAGGCGAGATCCAGGGAGGCGTCGGGCGGGTCGGAACGACTCCCATCCCCGAGTCCGGCCTGCTGCCCAACCTCAATGGGCTCCTCGAAACCGTCACCCGCGAGATACGGCAGGGAAAAGAACTGACCGGACTGTTGATCGTCGCCATTCTGGTCGGGATCGGCTATCAAGTGCTGGTCAACAGAACCCGTTTCGGCTTCGACCTCCGGGCGAGCGGCCTCAATCCTTTTGCCGCCCAGGTTGGCGGAGTACCCCCAAAGCGGATGGTCATGATCGCGATGATCCTGTCTGGAGCGGTCGCCGGCTT
>DATEEG010000017.1:0-5240 GCA_035281305.1 Acidimicrobiia bacterium
TGGCGAGACGGGCTTCTGAGGCGAGGAGGTCGTAATGGCTCTGGTCGAGGGCAGCATCTCCCAGCCGGTAGCCAATTGCCAGAAGTTTGTTGTCGGGATCCATCAGGAAGGAGAAGTCCATCGCCGCCGTCACGTCGGCCGTCCACGCGGCCAGGGCTTCAAGGCGCTCCACCAGACGCTCACGGGTGCTCGTGTCCCCCAACGCCTGCTGGTCGCGCAGGTGTCCACGCACCGTCGACACCAGAGCCTCGGCCCATATCGCAAGCTCGCCGGCGCCATCCTCCGGGGCCATCGTCCGTGCGATGTCGGCAACGGTCTCGGCGTCGGCCAGAATCTCGGACAACCGATCGGTTCCGAACGTCCCCCTGGTGTCGAGGGAAGCGGTGAGGTCGACCAAGGCACGGTCGAGTTCGCGGGGCGAGACCACCCCGATCTGGAGGCTGGCCGCAAGGCGGGCGGCCGCGTCCCGAATCAGGATCACCTCGTCTCTGATGCCGGCGGCGACTTCGGGACCAGGCTCCACGAACTGGAGGCGGGCGCACCCCTGGGATACGGCCAGGAGATGTCCGGCGAGATTGCCGCTGTCGACGGTCGATACGTAACGGGGTTGGAGAGGTTCGCCGGAGTTGGTGTCGTACCAGTTGAGAAAGTGGCCGTTGAATCGTTCGAGGCGATCGAGGGTCGCGATGGTTGCCTCCAACCGGGCGGCGGCGTCTTCGATGCCGATCCATCCGAACTCTCGAGCCGACAGGACCGACAACAGGTATAGGCCGATGTTGGTCGGTGATGTGCGGTGCGCTATCTCGGCCGGGTCCTCCTGGAAGTTGTCCGGTGGCAACCAGTTCGTCTCGCTGGTGACGAAGTGTTCGAAGTAGCGCCAGGTGCGGCGGGCAATCAGCCGCAGCTTCTCCTGCTCGGTGGCAGTCGGCAATTCGGCCACCCGCACGGGGCGGGGGATGCTGGCGCGATGAGCGACGAATGGAGCCAGCATCCACATGACTGACCAGGTGAGTGCTGCAACGAACGCTTCCGGCTTGACGACCGCCGCCCCGACCGAACTCGCCAGACCGGTCACCATCGACGGTCCCATCCGCTGGATGAAGGCGCTTCGGTCGAGTCCGAACCGTCGCTCGGCGTCTTCGGCGGTCACCCAGTTCAGCATCCCTCGACGAGACACGGTCAATCGCCACAGAGTGACGACGATGGCGTCGGTGATCCTCAGTGCCTGGTGGGCCAGGAACGCCGCCTGCAGCAGCAACCGCCCCACTGCCCTCCAGGCATCGGTACCCCACCGCCTGAGGCGCACCGCCCCGGGAGTCGAAGTTCGGCGGGGAATCATCCGCTCCAACAGGGGCAGGAGGCCGGGCAGGGCGATGGACAGAAGGACGAATCCGGTCCAGGGCCAGACCGGGACGCCGGGGACCAGGAAGGCCGCGATCAAAGTGAACAGCGACGCCGGGCCGCTGAGGCTCCTTCGAAGATTGTCCGCCATCTTCAGCCTCGACACCGGAGGGAGAGGCCCATGCCGGCCCAGGATCCAAGGCAGCAGTTGCCAATCTCCGCGGACCCAGCGGTGCTGCCGCGAGAGCGCTACCTCGTAGTGGCTGGGGAACTCTTCGAAGACCTCCACGTTGCTGACCAGGCCCGCCCGGGCGAAGCTCCCTTCGAATAGGTCGTGACTCAGCAGGGCGTTCTCGGGGATCCGGCCCTCGAGGGCCGCCTCGAAGGAGTCGATCTCGTAGATGCCCTTGCCGGCGTAGGAACCGATCCCAAAGAGGTCCTGATAGACGTCGCTGACCGCCGCCGCATAAGGGTCTATGCCGGCGGGCGGGAAGAACACGCGCTGGAAGAAGCTCGTTCCACCGGCTCCCAGGAAGGCGGTGACCCGGGGCTGGAGGACGCCATAACCTTCCACGACCCATCCCAGCGGTTCGTCGACACGAGCCCGGTTGAGCGGATGGGCAATCGTCGCCACCAGCCGTGTGGCCGCTCCGGGGGGAAGCCGCGAGTCGGCGTCGAGGGCGATCACATAACGAACACGTTCGGGAGGCTCGTGGCCGGTGTCGATGAATGTGGTGTCGCTCGCTCCCCGCAAAAGGCGATTGAGTTCGTGGAGCTTGCCGCGCTTGCGTTCCCAACCCATGTGCCGATCCTCACCCGGGTTGAACAGCCGGCGGCGATGGAAGAGGAGGAATCGATCGGCCCCGCCTGGTCCGGGCCCATGGCGTCGGTTGAGGCGCGCCACTCCGGCCGTCGCCAAAGCCAGCAGTTCATCGTCGTCCTCGAGTTCGGGCCCTTCGGCGTCTCTCCAGTCGCTGATCAGCGCGAAGTGCAGCTCACCATCGGGGTTGGCCAGGTAGTGAACTTCGAGTCGCTCGACCAATTCCTCGACTTGTTCCGGTCGCGACAACAGAGCAGGGATCGCCACCAGGGTGCGAAGGTCGGCGGTCGGGCCCCGTCGCAACGCCAGCGACGGAAGCTCCTCAGGATGGGTGAGTGCCGCCACCGCCCGGTTGACCACGGTGACTCCGATGTCGGTGGCCGGAATCAGGGCCAGCAAGGCCATGACCCAACCCCAGGGCCACGCGGTCTCGATTGTCAGCAAGGGGATCACCAGGGCGAGGCCGGCCACGGCCGCGATCGATCCGAGGTAGGCGAGCGTCGCGTGCCGCCGGACGAACCTGGAAAACCGCAACCCTAAGCCCGGACGAAAGCCGATCCTCGCCTCGAGTTGGCCGAGTCCCTCGCCCAGGAGGTAGTAGCCGGGATCCCGCTGACGCCGATCGGTCAGCTGGGCAGAGGCCAACTCGAGAGTTGCCATGGCAACCCCGAGCTCCGAGGTTCCTGACTTTTTTGACAACGCCTCGATGGTGTGGCGGTAGCGGTCGCGGGTAGCGAAGCTCATGTCGCTATAGGAGCTCTCGGCTGAGAGGACGCGGTCGACCAGACTCACCCCTTCGACGAAGTCCGCCCAGTCGAAGGAGTTGATGTGACGCAGGCTCGTCACGATGTTGCGGACGGTGACGTTGGAGGCGGCCTGGCGGCGGTGGGTCTCGTTGACGACGTCGTCGGGCGGGGTTCCTTCGGCGGCCAGGCGGTCGAGCAGCCAGGTGAGGCCGGGCGTGGCCTCCGGATCGTGATCTCGCAATCGCAAGAGCAACTGGACGGCGAAAGGCTGAGGCAGGTCGACGGTCCCATAGCGATCGAGGGCCAGCCGGGCATCGCCGGGTTGACTGCTTCCGACTCCGAGGAGGCCGTCGGCGATCTGATCGGCCTGACGCCGAAGCCTGCGCGCCAGGACGATCGCCTCGGCCATGCGACGCAAGTTTTCGATGAGAATCAGGCGAAGAGTGGTCGGGATCGCCCAGAGCTCTCCGATGGTGAGCGGGTTCGTCTCCTGATAGGCGGCCACGAAGCGGCGCAGCGCCTCCGGGTCGAACCGGCTGTCCAGGTGGGCCACGTAAGCCCATGCGATCCCATAGACGCGGGGGAAGCCGGCCAGGTGCCCGGTCTTGGTCTTGGGCAGTTCCCGGTAATAAGAGGCAGGGAGGTTCTCGCGAATCTCGCGAAGCTGACTTTCGACCAGGTGGAAGTTGTCGACCAGCCATTCGGCGGCCGGAGTGAGCAGAGCTTCTTCGCGAATCGCCTTGGAAAGCTCACGGTAGGACGAAAGGAGGACCTCGCCGTTGTCCGCCAGCCGCTTGGCGATCAGCCGCAGCCGGCCGGGCCGCCCGCTGAGGTCCTGGGCCTCGGCCATGCTGCGGGCATGCTGTTCGAGCCGTTCGACGCTGAACAGTTCCGCTCGGATGGGCTCGTCGGTCGGCTCGAACCGTGAGCCTCGGGAGGTCGACACCAGCGCACGCTACCTGGCTCTCCGGATATCAACTGCGACCAGAGGGTCGGGTTGAAAGGCGGGAACGCGGTGACTAAAACGTTGCAGTCGACTTTGGGTGAGCCGGTCCGATACGACCGGTGCGCTCGCGAGAGGATGTTCAGGTCCGAATGACTAGTCCAGCGACAAAGTCGCGACTTCCAGTGTTAATAACCGATTCAGACGTGCCGATACGAATTCGTCCACGGAAGGGGAGATCATTCAAAGAACTGCCTCCGCAGCTGTCTTGATCGTTGCTCTGGTGCTGTCACTCCTGGCTATCGGCACGCTGAACACCGGACCGGATGCGGGTTCCTCTGCAAGCAGCAACGACGTTGCAGCCAAAGGCGACCCGGTCGTAGTCGCTGAATATCCGATCGTTGGTCAGGAGGCGATGGTCGCCTTAGGGCAGGTCGTCGTCGAAACCACCGGTGCCGCGTTCGCCGGAGTCAACCTTCCGCCTTCGATCGACAGCGTCCACACCACACGACCTCCGACCACAACAAACCCTCCTTCAACGACGACAACCATTCGACGGCAGAATCCGCCGACCACAACGACCATTCTCCCGGCGACCGCGACCACTCAAGTTCTGAGCCCCGCTACCACTGCACTGCCGGCGACCACCACGACGGCAGCCCCGGTGTCGGCGCCTACAGGCGACCACTTCACCACATTGCTTACGGGGGTTGTCGAGAACGGGCCCAATGAGCAGTGGTGGGATGCCCCTTACTACCGCAGCCTTCCCTATGCCGCCGGCACTGGTTGGACCGACGGCGATCGGAGCGGTTATCGGTGCTTCTATGCCTTTTTGCTGCACGAAGGTCAGGTCGTAGGAAGGGTCACCTTCACGCGAGTGCCGGAAGCCGATTCGTACGCTTCCATCAACGACCGTTACATGGAAGAAGGCGTGAGGTATTACAACGGGGCCCTCGCTCCGGCGGATGCGCCAAGGGAGCTCGGCGAGTGCCCGGCTCCGTCGACTGCGTACGAACCGGCCACCGGTTCCGATCAGCGACCGACCATCACTTACACCCTGGGCCAAACGTTGCTCGAGGTTCGCAACTACAAGAAGACGGTGGTGGGGGCGGGCATCACGTTCCGTCAGGTCGAGTCGACCGCCTCCCGTATCACCGTCGTTGCGTACAAGGACAATCTGCCGGCAATCGTCATCTACTACGACTCGATGGTTCCGGGCCTGGTGATGAACTCCGACCTGGGCTGATCCACACACCCAGAAAGACCGGTTTTGGCGCGACGAGATGGGGCAATAACCCCATCTCGTCGCGCCAGAACTTCGTCTTGGGTCAGACGGACGAAGCGCCGGGTCGTGGCATCGTGATCTTGTTGCCGGCAGCGGGGATGATGG
>DATEEG010000018.1:0-4883 GCA_035281305.1 Acidimicrobiia bacterium
CCTGCACGGTCTCGGGGAGGCGGTCGGAGAGTTGCGCCGGCGGATGCTGGACCGGCTTCGGGACGGCGACCTCGGGACCGCTGAGGAGTGCCTGGTGGCGATGGACCAGATCGTCGATCTGCTGGCCGACCTCGACTACCCCGACGGCATGACCGCCGGCCTGCGACGCACCACGGATGTTTCGCGTTCGTTGGTGGAGCGCTCCCGGGCCGACCTGACGACCACCGTGATCCAAGAACGCCTACGGGTCGAACTCTCCTTGAGATCCCCCGTCGAACCGTAAGGGCGGGAAGAAATCCGCGACCCAGGGTCGTTTCCGTCGTCCAACAACGAAAACGGCCCACAGACTGCGGCGGGAGCATCACCGGACGGCCTCTACCATTGGCGCCCCATTTGGGGGTGTAGCTCAGCCCGGCAGAGCGCTTCCCTCGCACGGAAGAAGCCAGGGGTTCAAATCCCCTCACCTCCACTCTCGAAAGAACCTTGTGTCCGGGTCACTCGTCGAGAGCTTGAGGTGCTTGGGCGAGTGTCGACAGGAAGTGCTCGTAGAAGCCTTCGGGGTCGGGCACACCCGAGCCTACGACGACACGGGCGCCGGCCGGATCCAGCACTGTGCGACCGAGGTCTTGGCCCTGCTCTTCGACCACGCTGATCGTTCGCTCGTCCAGTGTGACGAGGCCCTCGCCGGCGGCGACGGTAGCGGCGAGCTCGTCCCATAAATAGAAGAACCCGCTGGTGACTGCTGGGAACCTCCCTACCAGTTCGCCCAGATACTCGATGGAGGGCGTTTGGGTAGCGCTATCGACAGTGGTCTCCCAGCCGTTCGGCACGGGTACCGCGTCCGTTGCATCGAGTGGCACCATCATGATCGGGACGCCGGAGCCGATGACGTCTGCAGCAGCGGCTATGTCGACCCAGATGTTCCACTCCGCGCCGGTCCCTTCGACGTTGCCGGCGACCTCGACCGCCCCTCCCATGATCACGATCCGTTCGATTTCACCGGTCGCGTCCGGGTGACGGTCTAAGAACTCCGCGACATTGGTGAGGGGTCCGACGGCGAGAAGCTCAACCGGGCCTGGCGTTTTAGCTACGACCTCGGCGATCAGATCATGGGCTGCCAGATCGGAGCGCCCGCCCACAGGTTCGGGCAGGCCAGAGGCGAGGAACTCCTGGCCGTCGAGAAAGCTGCTCGGCCACGGCTTGGCGCTGGGTGGCATCTCGAGTCCGCAAGCGACCGGAATGGAGCCCCGCCCGAAGAGAGCGAGGATGCGTAGGGTGACGTCGATTCCCAGATCGCAGCCCGCTTCCCCGGTAACGGGAAGCGTGATTGCGACCACATCCACGTCAGGGTGTGAGAGCAAGTAGAGCAGAGCCCCGACGTCTGAAACGGTGGGGCTGTAATCGACAATCACCTCGGTCTTACCGAAGGGCGTCGGAGCAGAGGTGGTCGACTCGGAGACAACTGAAGGCGCGGACCCAACAATGACCGGTGTGCTTGTGGGTTCCGCGTCCCTTCCGTCACAACCGCTGAGCGTCAGAACCAGAACAGCCGCAGTGGCGGCCGTGCCGATCAACCTCACAGGCACCCCACCTCCTCGATCCTCGGGGCGTTGTTCGGCGTCCACGCTAATAGGGAGCTCTCGTGAGCTCGATTTGCACGCATCAGGCAAGCTATTCCAGGTAGTGCTCGTCATCAGAGAGTGAATGTCAACGACCGCCCCGCGCGAGATCCGGCAATTTGGGTTCGCGTTCTCCGTCACAGCGAGGTTCTTGCCAGGACGCGTTCTGGACGCGAAATGATGCGGAAACAACCACTTTGGTCCACCACTAGCGAGCACTGAAGACTCCCGCCAGTGTGGAGACTTCGAACATTTCCCCTGGTCAGGAACTCGCGTAGTACTTCCCTCGCACGGAAGAAGCCAGGGGTTCAAATCCCCTCACCTCCACCACGTTTCCCGGCCGATCTGAGCGGCCGCTGAGCCAACTAATGCCCCCGTGTCGACAAACTCCTGGAGCCCTTGCGGGGCGCGCGGGGCTTATCGAACCGATGGTTAACCAGAGGACTTGGGAGGCTGCAGCCCGGACCGGGTCAACCTATGTCACCGTCACTGGCTTGGCTACTGCTCGAACCGGGGTCGTTAAGGGGCTCGACCCACTGCGAGCGCCAAGCGGGCGGATCCCAAGGGTCGCCGACATACACCGTCTCCCGGAATACTTTCCCGTCTCGGAACTCCATGATGCCGACGACGTTGCTGGGCTTGCCGTCGTATCTGATGATGTATTCGTTGATCCAGATATCGCCACGGCCGATGGTCCGACGGATCTCGAAATCGAGGGTCGCCGGGTAGGTCGCCCGCATGGCCAGAATGTTCTCCCTCCCCCGGATGCGCTCGCCACCCTGGGGGAACTCGAGGACGGCATCCTCCCAATAGATGTCGGCAGCCACTTCCTCGTTTCGCCCCGCCGCAGCGAAATGCCTCTTGATGGCGGCGTGTGCTGTCGCCTCGTCCAAGCCCTGCCTCCTTTCAATGTGACGAACCTAGCCACGGGTTCAAACCCCTACACCACCAACCGATGGTCTCCATGATTCTTGGGCTCGGTCGTCGGGTAATCGGCCGGACCGCCCCGACCTCATTGCGTCGCGAGGTTGGCGACTTTGGCTGACTCTGTGAAGTGTGGGAGTGTGAACACTCCGACCGGTTCAAGCCGTCCGTCGTAGCGCTCGACGTCTACGAGACATGTCTGTGCAGTAGGACCCTGGGCCAGCCGGGAGGTGCCCGCGTCTCGCGTTAGAAGGTTCGGGTTGCCGTGTCTGCATATGGTGCCGACTCGGCCCGGCTCCTCCGGGTCGTACCAGGCACCGGTCGACAGTTGCACGACTCCGGGCCTGACCTCATCCGTCACGACGGCTCCGGCCAGGCAGGCACCCCTTTCATTGAAGACTCGGACGACGTCGCCTGTCGAAATGCCGCGGATCTCGGCGTCGCCGGGGTGAATACGAATTGGTTCGCGACCGGCCA
Source organism: Acidimicrobiia bacterium (assembly GCA_035281305.1). Lineage (GTDB taxonomy): Bacteria > Actinomycetota > Acidimicrobiia > Spongiisociales > ZC4RG35 > DATEEG01. The sequence goes on from DATEEG010000018.1 coordinate 3,021, forward strand.
CCTTGGCGTCGAGGCTCGTCTCACCATGGTCCCACTGAGAGTGGAGCCGCGTGGCCGGCTGGTTTGAGATCAGATGGAGGCGACTCCCCAGCTCGGATGTCCCCAACCACTCGTATGGCTCCATCCAGGTGGGGTGCCCCGGACAGTCGTCATAGCCGTAACCCGCGATCGTTTCCGAGTAGAGCTCGATCCGACCGGAGGGCGTCGCCAGGGGATGCTTCTCGGGATCACGGCGGAAGACGGCGACGGGATTTGCCCTGCGCGCGGCGATATGGTCCGGAGTCTGGAAATAGCCGTGAGCCCGAAGCTCGGCGAACTCCGGGTAGCGGTCGTTCGCAGCTTGGAATCGGTCATAGAGATATCGGATCCACTCGTCTGCGGTTCTCCCCTCGGTGAATTGCTCTCCACGACCGAGTCGATCGGCCAGGGAAGCGAAGATGTCGTAATCGTTGCGTGCCTCGCCAACCGGATCGAGCACGCGCTCCATCCAGAAGATGTGATCGTCATCGGAACCACCGCCAATGTCGTTCCTCTCGAGCGGCGTGGTGGCCGGGAGGACGACATCGGCATGGCGAGCAAAGGAGTTCCAGAACGGCTCGTGTACGACGATTGTGTCGGGTTTCTGTAATGCCGTCAGGAAGCGGTTGATCTCCTGATGATGGTGGAAGGGGTTGCCGCCACACCAATAGACCAGATGGACGTCGGGGTAAGTCAACCTCTTGCCGTTGTAATCGAACTCGGCACCCGGTGCGAGCAGCATGTCAGCGATACGCGACACCGGTATGTAGGCAGCTACCGGATTGGGGGGGCGGTCGAGGCGGGGCAACGCCCGATAATCGAACCCGCTACCGATGGTGCCCACTGCACCGTATCCAAAACCGAATCCCCCGCCAGGCAGACCGATCTGACCCAACATCGCGGCGAGCGCGATGGCCATCCAGTAGGGCTGCTCGCCGTGGTGTGCCCGCTGCACCGACCAGCTGACATTTATGAATGTTCGTGATCCCGCCATTCGACGGGCCAACTCTCGGATGCGTGCTGGAGCAACGTCGGCGACCGCCCCCGCCCATTCGGCTGTCTTCGGTTGGCCATCCTCGAAACCAAGGAGATACTTTTCCAGCTGATCCCAGCCCACGCAGTAGCGATCGATGAAGCGGCGGTCATGGAGACCTTCGACGATCAGGCTGTGGGCGAGACCGAGCATGATCGCGGTGTCCGTGTTCGGCCTCGCCGGTATCCATTCTGCGTCGATGGTTTCGACCATGTCGTCACGCAACGGGGAGACGTTGACGAACTCCGCCCCCCGATCGCGACACGTCCCGAGCCAGTCTCGAGTGGTGTGTCGTCCATGCCCTCCCGGGTTTACCTGTGCATTCTTGAGGGCTATGCCGCCAAAGGTCACGAACAGTTGGGTGTTGTCAGAGATCTCCTGCCACGATGGCTGGCCCTCGAAGACGTCCAACCCGACCACGTGGGGGACGATGACCTCACCGGCGGCCAGGCTGTAGGTGTTGACGGAACTCGTATAGCCGCCGATGACGGCGAGGAAGCGGTGGATCTGGCTCACAGCGTGGTGGAAACGCCCCGCGCTGGCCCACCCATACGAACCCCCGTAGATGGCCTGGTTGCCGTGCTTTGACATCACCCTGCCAAGTTCGGTGCCAACGAGATCGATCGCCATATCCCAATCAACCTCTACGAAAGGCTCGGCCCCACGTCGATCCGTCTTTGCCCCCGGCCCATGCTCCAACCAGCTCTGCCTTATGGCGGGCCGCATCACCCGGCATCTCCTGACGGCCTTCAGCGATTGCCCGATCGGAGAGGGATCCGGGTCTTTGGCGAATGGATGGACCGCGGTTATCT
>DATEEG010000019.1:0-2266 GCA_035281305.1 Acidimicrobiia bacterium
AGATAACCGTCCTCGGCCATCGCCAGGTACAGGAGGGGCATCACCGCCGAACGCTTGGCCGGGTAGCGGGCGACGATTGCTCGCGCCCTCTCCTGGGTGGCTTCTGGCCAATTGCTCATCGCCGGGCTTTCATCCCGGCGAGAATAGGAAGGGTCGGCACGGGCCGGGAAATCAGGTCAGGGCTTGACCGGTGGAGCCGATACCCTGTTCGAAGTGTTTCTCGACCCTCAGGAACTTCTAGTCGCTTTTGGCACGATCGGACTCTTCCTGATCGTTTTCGCCGAATCAGGACTCTTGATCGGGTTCTTCCTCCCGGGCGACTCCCTCCTCTTTACGGCCGGGCTCTTCGCCGCCCAGGGCACTCTGAGCCTGCCGGTGATCCTGGTGGGTTGCTTCCTGGCTGCCGTCGCGGGTGATCAGGTCGGCTACGCCTTCGGCAAGAAGGTGGGTCCGGCCCTCTTTCGGCGACCCGATTCCAGATTCTTCAAGCAGGAATACGTAGAGAAAGCACAGCATTTCTTCGAGCGCCACGGCGTCAAGACCATCGTTCTGGCCAGGTTCGTGCCGATCGTTCGCACGTTCGCCCCGATCATCGCCGGGGTCGGAACTATGAAGTATCGGACCTTCGTGACCTACAACATCATCGGCGGTCTCCTGTGGGCGGTCGGAGTCACGCTGCTCGGCTACATGCTGGGCGAATTGATCCCCGACATCGACACCTACTTGCTCCCGATCATCGCCGTGATCATCGCCCTCTCGTTGATTCCGATCGCCCTGGAGTGGCGCAAGTCACGCAAGCGGCGAGCCGTGGCTGTCGACCAGTAGGAGGCGCGAAGCCGCCGGCCTCCCCACCCGGGTCATCCCCGAAATTTGGCGTTTGGCGAACGGTAAACCCGAAATTCGGTGCACAACGAACACGTGTCGCTCCCCACGCGACAAACTTGCCTGAGAGGTGTTCGTGGTCCGACAAATTTGGCGGAAGGGCCCGTCGCAGGGTGAGTCACCCTCAAGACCCCGGTTGGAGCATGAACCATTCCACGAAGCGGTGGCACCGGCCGGCGTCGTCGAAGTCGACCTCCCAAAGGTTCCAGAACACACTGCCGTTGCTGTAGGAGGAGGTTCCCGTCGTGAACGTCTTGTTCCCGTCGATGTGGAGCGGTCGGTAGCTCGCCTCCCAGGTGCGAGGATCGTCTTTGTTGGCGAGCCAGTCGTCGGCGATGGCGTCGGCTCCGACTAATGGGTCGTCCCACGGGTGGTATCTGTAGGTGGCGTCTTCCGAGAAAAGGGCCTTGATCTCCTCGCGGTCGTAGCTCCTCCATGCCTCGACGTAGCGATCAAGCCAGGCCTGGACATCTTTGGGTGTCATCGTCGAAGAGTACGGCAGCGCCCGCCCGGTTGCCCGATCGGAGTATCGACTCGATATCAGAATCGCAGCGATCTCTCGTTGTTGCGTTCCGGCGGCGCCAGGCGTTCGAGCGGGCGAAGACACCCGCTTCAACATCTCCACGGTGTCGGATCAGCGGTCGACGTCGCCCATTACGGGATCGAGTGAGGCGATGGTCGCAACCGTGTCGGCCATCAGAGAATCGGCCATCATCGTGGGCAAACCCTGAAGGTTGTAGAAGGACGGAGCCCGGGTGTGCATTCGATAGGGTTTGCCCTCGCCATCGGAGACGAGGTAGCAGCCGAGCTCGCCTCTCGGCGACTCGATCGCCACGTATGTCTCGCCCGGCGGAACCCGGAATCCCTCAGTGAAGATCTTGAAATGGTGGATGAGGGCCTCCATGGATTCATCGATCCGTTGACGGGGAGGTGGCGTCACCTTGCGATCGTCGGTGCGATAGTCCCCCTTGGGCATGGCCTCCGCCACCTGCTGAACGATCTTCACCGACTGGAGCATCTCTTCGATCCTGACCCGATAGCGGTCGTAGACGTCACCGCGTTCGCCCACCGGTACTTCGAACTCGTAATTCTCGATCCCCGAATAAGGGAACGCCTTGCGGATGTCCCAGGCGACACCGGCCGAGCGCAGCGTCGGCCCGGTGATGCTGTACGCAAGACACTCCTCCCGCGTGATGACACCGATCCCCCGGGTGCGCCCGGTCCAGATCGGGTTCTCCTTGAGCATGTTGTCATAGTCGGTGAGTCGGGCGGGGATGGTCTCGCAGATGGCGGCGACGTCGGCCCGCCAACCCGGGGGCAGTTCGGCCGCCACTCCCCCCGGCCGGATGTAGTTGTGGTTTAGGCGAAGTCCGGTGACCTTTTC
>DATEEG010000020.1:0-2533 GCA_035281305.1 Acidimicrobiia bacterium
TTGCAATAGGGTCACCAGTCGCCTCTCAGAAAAACGAGCACGGCCGCTGCATCCAATTGCTCGGAGAGACTCCAGGCCTTCCCGGACTGATCGGTGAGTTTGACATCGTCGGGCATGTCGTGACCTTATCGGGCGTATTGGGACCCGCTTGCATTTGTCCTTCGTCGGAGTGGCGGGACGGGCACCCTGCCTCTCAGCTAGCGATCATCTGACCATCTCGAGCGTTGCCCGCACGGCGGCGACGGAGGCCCGAATGGCTGCCATTTCCTCCTCCGACGCTGACAGCGGCAAAATCGGACCGGCGCCCCTGGCGTCGACGAGTCGCGGCAGCGATATGCAGACGTCCCCGAGCCCGAGTCGGGGGTCGAGTGGCCCGGTGACGGGCAACACGGCCGCTTGAGTCGTTTGCTCAAGAGCCTCGAGAATCCGGGCCGTGGCCAGGGCGATGGCCCAACTGGTGGCCCCTTTGCCGGCAATGATCTCGTAAGCGGCGTTGCGCACCTGGTGCAGAAGTCGGGCTTGCTCGGCTTCGTCGATCGGTCCTCCGCCTGCCGTCCACGCCGCGGTCAACGGGGCTCCGCCGATGCTCGCCGACGACCAGAGAACGGTTTCACTGTCACCGTGTTCGCCAACGACGTGAGCGTGAATGTGCCTTTCGGCAATCCCGAAACGAAGGGCGATGAGGTGGCGGAGCCTCGACGAGTCCAACACCGTTCCCGATCCGAACACGGTGCCATCCCGCCGGTCGGTCAGGTCAATCGCAAGCTGGGTCAAAACGTCGACCGGGTTGGAGACGATCAGCACCACCGCTTCCGGGGCCACCCGGGTGACCTCGGGAAGCAGGGAGCGGAGGAGCCCGGCATTGCGCGTGGCGAGGTCGAGCCGTGATTCGCCCGGACGTTGCTTGGCCCCGGCCGTGACGACCACGACATCGGCGTCGGCGCACACCGACATCCGATCATCAGCTTCGATGGTCGCCGGGCGGACGAACTGCAGACCGTCGCGGAGGTCGAGCATCTCGCCGATCGCCCGTGGCCGATCGACGTCGTAAAGAGAAAGATGCCGGGCGACACCCCGGTTGAGGGCCGTGAAGGCAATAGCGGTTCCGACGTTGCCCGCACCGATGATGGCCAGATGGTTCAAGCTGCCTCCGATCGACCGATCCTGATGACCCAGTACCAATCTACGCAGATGGTTGCGCGACCGACTCGATAGCTAATCTCGCAGGTCTCAGGAGCCGGGAGGGGCCGCGCCTTGGAACCGCTGACAATCGCCTTTGGGATCGCCGTCGCTGTCCTGGCGGCGGCATTAGTGGCGGTCGCGGTTCGAAGGCGGCGGGCACCGGAAGAAGACAAGCGGCTCGACGAGTACGAGTTCTACCCGTTCACAACTGACGAGGCTGGCCTGGTCCACTTCAGCCCTGAGCGTTTCGAAGTGGCCGTGGCCTACTTCCTGGGCAGTCGCAACCCCGTCGCCGCCCGGGAACTGATCGTGATCGGCGAACAGAACCGGGTTCGCGACACCTTCAGTTCCGCGCCCCTGAGCCGCTACAAGGAGTTGTACGTCGCGTATGACGGCGAAGGGGTGATCAACGACAACGAGGTCTTCCTCGAGAACTACAAGCGGATCGTGCGCTTGGTCGGACAGTCCTTTCCCAATACCGGCATCGAGATCCTGCTGCACAATCTCGTAAATCCGTCGAAATCCGTCGTGGCCATCGAGAACGGAGCAGTGACGGGGAGGACTCTCGAGATGGGAACGACCAGCCTCGTACTCGACCTGAAGACCAGGCGTCAGCGGGGCCAGGACAAGCTGAACTACCAGCTCGACATCGGAGCCCGCCGGTTCAAATGCACCACGATTCCGATCTTTCGAGCCGAGTACGGCCTGGTCGGAGCCATTTGCATCAACATCGACGAGCGATTCCTACGAGAAGAAGTGATGCGCAACCCCGAGAAGCTGCAGGCCTTCATGGATAACTTCCTGAAAACCGACATGCAGATCGAGGAGAACATCCTTTCCCCAGCCGAGTATCGGGCTGCGATAAACGGTAAGCGCCATTTCCTCGACGAGGCTATTCGCGGGGGAGCCGAGTCGACCTCGAAGGGCCGTTACCTTGCGGCAATTCTCTTCTCTGACATTGCCGGCTACTCGGAGATGATGAAAGCGGACCAGGCGGCCACCCTCGCCATCCTCGACACCAATCGCGCCATCCACACGAGGAACATCGCCCGCCACCGCGGGCAGTTCTTGAAAGAGATGGGTGACGGCGTGCTCGCCAGCTTTCCCTCGGCTTCGGAGGCGGTGGCCTGCGCCCGTGCCATCCAACGCGATGTCGGCGGCGATGCTCGTTATCACGTTCGGATCGGGATCCACCTGGGTGAGATCGTTCAGGCCAACGGCGACGTCTTCGGCGACGGGGTCAAACTGGCATCCCGCATCCTCGGCGAGGCCGAACCTGGTGGGATAGTCGTATCGGAGGTCGTCTACGACAACGTCCGCAACCTGGAGGGAATCGCCGCCGTCGACCTCG
>DATEEG010000021.1:0-3782 GCA_035281305.1 Acidimicrobiia bacterium
CTCCTCGGTTTTGGTACTGGCCGGTATCAAGTCGGACCCTATCAGCGGACCGGAACACATACTCCTGGCGACCATCATCGAAACCGCGTGGTCGCAGGGACAGGATCTGGATCTTTCCTCTCTCATCGTCCAGGTGCAACAGCCCCCGTTCCGGAAGCTAGGAGTGTTCGATCTCGACGCCTTCATCCCCCCCGACGATCGCACCGCCCTGGCTATGAAACTGAACGGCCTGGTTGCTTCGCCGTCGTTCGCGGCGTGGCGACAAGGTGAGCCCCTCGACATCGGTGCGCTCTTGGGCCAGACGTCGGGCGCCGCCGGGAAGACCCACGGGGCTATTTTCTACCTGGCGCACTTGTCCGAACCCGAGCGCCAGTTCTTCGTAACCCTCCTCCTCTCCAAACTCGTGACCTACATGCGCGGGCAACCAGGGAGCTCGGACCTGCGGGCCCTGGTGTACATGGACGAGGTGGCCGGCTTTTGCCCCCCCACCGCCGAACCACCTTCGAAGAAACCGATTCTGACGCTGGCGAAACAGGCCAGGGCGTTTGGATATGGCATGGTCCTCACGACCCAGAATCCAATGGACTTCGACTACAAGGTGATGGCGAACGCCGGGACCTGGATGATCGGTCGCCTGCAGACCGAACGCGACAAGGCCCGCATCCTGGAAGGAATGCAAAGCGCAAGCGGAGATGTCGACCTGTCCGAGTTAGACGCGAGGATCTCAGGTCTCGATAAGCGCGAGTTCCTGCTCCACACGGCGCGAGGCAAGCCGCCGATCGTCTTTACGACTCGCTGGGCCATGTCCTATCTGGCTGGTCCTCTCACCAAAGATCAGCTGGCCAGACTCCCAGGAGCGGCCGCGGTCTCACCAGGCGACGGTTCCCGATCACCTGTGCCCTCTGAACGAGAAGCCCCATCGCCGACGCCGTCAGCCCCGCCCGCCGACGCTGCTCAGGGTGCTACAAGTTCGGAAGCCCACGCCATCGCCCCTGCGACAGCCCCCGGTACCCAGGTCTTCTTCCTCGACCCGGCGGCGCCATGGGCCGAGAAGGTCGGCGCCGCGGCGAGTGCAGGCGCCACCCTCAAACCGATGGTGGCTGCCACCGTCAACCTTCTTTACGACGAGTCCCCTGCCAAGGTTGAACACCGCGAAGTGTTCGAGGCGATTCTCACAAACCCGGGAATGCCGTTGACTGACCAGAACGTCATCACCGTCGATCACGACCCCCGCGACTTCACTCCGATCCCGCCGGACGGAGCCCGATTTGCCAGGCCGGAGCAACCGATCGGGAAGACCTCGTTCTGGACGGGCCTCCGGACCGCCCTGGTCGACCATCTCGTCGCGACACGGAGGATCAGCGTCTGGAAGAACCCGGGCCTCAAGATCTATTCCCGGGTAGGTGAACTCGAATCCGAGTTCAGGTCTCGCTGCATCGAGGCCGCCAATGATCAATCCGATCGAGCGATCGCCTCACTACGCGATAAGTATCGGGTCCGCATCGACGGCGTTCGTGACCAACTAGCGGTCGCCGATCGCCGGTTGGCCGACCTCGAGTCCGACATCGAGGCACGCCGACAGGAAGAAGTGGTATCGGGTGCAGGGGACCTGCTCGGTGCCCTCCTGGGAGGCCGCCGTCGCAACACGATTTCGCGAGCTGCCTCCCGGCGCTCGCAAACGCGACAGAAGGAAGCCAGGCGCGCGAAGGCCGCCGGGACCAAAGCCGACAAGCTGGCCGATCTCGCCGAACTCGAAGCTGAACTCGCCGACGACGTCCTGACCATCACGTCCAAGTGGGACGACATGGCTGCCCTTATCGAACCGGTGGAGATCCCGCTCGAGAAGGTCGACGTGAAGGTCGCGGAGATAAAGCTGGTCTGGGTACCGACGGAGTAGAGCTCACGCCTTGATCAGGTCGGCAGCCTTTTCCCCGATCATGACCGTTGGGGCATTGGTGTGGCCCCGGATGAGACGGGGCATTATCGATGCGTCGGCAACCCGCAGGCCGGCAACTCCGTGCACCCGAAGCTCAGGATCGACCACCGCCATCAGGTCTACACCCATCCGGCACGTTCCGATCGGGTGGTAGAGGGTCTCGGAGAACCGGCGGATGCCCGCCACCACCTCCACCTCCGACTCGGGTTTGCGATCGGGTCGGATCCACCCACCGATTATTGCCGACAGAGGTGACGTTTCGAAGATCTCCATGGCGCGTTCGACCCCGATGGTCAGAACCCTGAGGTCTTCGGGTTCGGACAGATAGTTGGGATCGATCCTTGGTGCTGCAGTGGCGTCTTTTGAGACAAGGCTGATGGAACCAGAACTGGCAGGCTGGAGGAGGACCGCCGCGATCGTGTAACCATGACCGGGCGGGGTGGTGCCGCCATGGTCGAGAAAAGGCACCGGGGCGAAGAGGATTTCCAGGTCGGGCCAGTGGATCGCCGGCTCGCTCCTAACAAACGCGTGAGCTTCGGCGACGCTGGAAGTGAGCATGCCTTTGCGACGCGTCACGAACTTGACCAATTCGCGAAGAGTCTCAGCCGACGCCAGCGAGTCGGTCCGGGTGGTGAATCGAATGGCTCCTGCCGCAAGGTGATCCTGGAGGTTGCGCCCCACCCCGGGCAGGTCGACCGTTGGACTTATTCCCACCGCCCTCAATTCGGCAGCAGGGCCGATTCCGGACAGCATCAAAAGCTGAGGCGAGTTGATGGTGCCCCCCGCCAGGATCACTTCGCTGCCTGCGCTGACGATGAAGACTTGGCCCGACTCGAGGCATTCGACTCCTACCGCGCGACCATTTTCCACGAGAACCCTGGTTGCCTGTACCCCGGTGCGTACCGTCAGGTTGGTTCGTGCCATGGCCGACCTCAGGTACCCGTCGGCACTGGACCACCTCATCCCCCTGCGTTGCGTGACCTGGGTCAGGTCGACGCCCTCGTTAGTGGCGACGTTGGCGTTGGGATTGCGGGGAATGCCTGCTTTCTGACAGGCTTGCACAAAGAGCGTCGTCGCCGGGTTGGGGTCGCGCTGATCGGACACCGTCATCGGACCCCCTCGTCCGAGATGATCGGGGTCGTGGCGCTCGGTGTCTTCCGCCTTCTTGAAATAGGGCAGGACCTCTTCGTAGCTCCAGCCGGGGTTCCCCAGCTTGGCCCATTCGTCGTAGTCGGCACCGACACCGCGGACCCACATCATCGCGTTGAGAGACGAAGTTCCTCCCAGGGTCTTTCCCCTTGGCCAGTAAAGGACCCGGTCGTCAAGGTGCCGCTGCGGCACGGTGTAGTAGTCCCAGTCGAACGACGTGTGAAACAGTTTCGAGAACGCAGCGGGAACACGGATCTCTTGCTTCTTGTCGGGTTGGCCTGCCTCAAGCAACAAGACCCGGGTTGCGGGATCCTCCGAGAGGCGAGCCGCCAGCACACATCCAGCCGACCCTGCCCCCACCACGACGTAGTCCGCCCCGGTCGGTGCCTGCATCGCTCCTCGTGAGGTCCCGATCCTCTGACTCCAAACTAACCCGGTCGATGCCTACTGGGGACCGTCTAAGTCGTCGTCGTCGTCATCGTCATCGTCGTCGTCATCGTCCTCATCGTCATCGTCGTCGTCGTCATCGTCATCGTCATCTTCTTCGTCGTCCTCGTCCTCGACGAGAGCGAGCAACAAATCGCGGACGCTGACGATGCCCAGCAAAACTCCGTCCTCGACGACGGGAAGATGTCGGTAGCCCGATTCGGCCAACCACTCGGCAGCTTCCCAGACGTCGAACTCGGGTGAGAAGATG
>DATEEG010000022.1:0-18699 GCA_035281305.1 Acidimicrobiia bacterium
TGTAGAGCTCGAGATATCGGCGCACGGTGGCGTCCCACGAGAAACGTTTGGCCCATGTCACCGACGCTTCGCCCATCTTTTCTCGAAGGCCCTCGTCGCTGAGGAGCCTGTCCAATACTTCTGCATAGTCGGCGGGGTCCCAGCCTTCGACCAGGATGCCCGTCACTCCGTCGTCCACCACGTAGACAAGACCCCCTACCTTCGCCGCCACTACGGGTGTCCCGCAGGCTTGAGCCTCCGCTGCCACCAGGCCAAAACTCTCAGCCCGGGACGGCACGACCACTACGTCGGCGGCGCGGTAGAAGTCGGGAAGGAGTCCGTGCGGGAGTGGTCCGTAGAACTTGACCCTCCCGAGGACACCCAGCGCCGCCGCTCGCTGTCGCAGCGCCAGAAGTTCTTGGCGGCCGTGAGGACCCGACGGACCTCCCACGATCAAGAGGGTGGCTTCGGGATGGATGGCTTCGATTCGGCCGAACGCCTCGAGCAGCAGATCGATTCCCTTGAGTGGTTGGATGCGGCCTACGAAGAGCAGGACGGGCCCTGGCCCCAACCCCAAACGACGGCGGGCAGATCGCCGGGAACCCGGGCGGAACACCCGATGGTCCACGCCCGGAGGAGACGTGCACAGGCGATTGGGATCTGCCCCGTAATACTCGAGCAGTTCGGCCGCCTCAGCCGGCGTTGATGCCATGACACAGTCCGAGCCTTCGATCACCTCATGCTCGGCGGCGATCCGCAACAGGCTTTCGGGAGCATCGTCGGGCCGCCTGTTCCCCTCTTTCACACGTCCGAGGGTGTGAAACGAGTTCGCCAAGGGAATGCGCAACGACCTCTTCACCAGCAGCCCGGCCCACCCCGACAGCCAATAGTGAGAGTGGATGATTTGAGGCGGGTTCGGTCGCAGCTTGGCCTCTACTGCCTTGGCAAAAGTGCGGACGTAACGCGGCAGCGAAGCGATCGGAAGCGGGTGCGGAGGTCCGGCGTCGACGTGGAGTACTCGATAACCGGGAACGACATCGACTTCATCGGGATCGTCGTGGTCGGTCCGGCGGGTGAAGACATCCACTCCGACCCCACGTTCTGCCATCGTGCGCGACAGTTGATCGATATACACATTCATTCCCCCGGCGTCACCGGAGCCCGGTTGCACCAGAGGCGACGTGTGCATCGAGAGATACGCAACGCGCTCGATCATCGCGAGGCCTCAATCCGGAACAGCTGGCGGGGAACGGCCCCGAGCCGGGCCTTGTAGCTCTCATCGCCCTTCAGGAAGTCGAAGACCCCCCAGCCCTCGGTAATAGCGTGCTCGATCATCCCAGCCAGCAGAACCTGGCCCGGAGAGGCGGACTGCAGGGCAGGGTCGAAGCTCGAGTTGTAGAGGTAATAGTCGGACCCATCCGTCCAACCGAACAGGCACGCGGTGGCGGCGCCATCGTTTTCAAGGTAATCGACCCGCCAGCCGTCTTGTCCGCAAAGACGTGAGAAGAACCGATACCTCGCGGCCGTCATGAAGGTCCCCTTTTCGCCCGGGGCCAGCCGATGGAGTCTGACGAACTCATCGAATCCGAAGCCGGGTCCGATGTCGGTCCGAAGAATGCCCGGTCCGACTTGCTCCTCGTACCGGCGGCGCTTTCGGCGGAGCTCGTGACGCTCCTTCTTGCCGATGAGCCCGTGGTATTCGTCGACCGACGATGGCAGGTGCAACACGCGGGCGACAGTCTGTTCGGACGTCTTGGGACGGAGCCCGGTCGACATCAGGACTTCGGCGATGGCGGTAGCCGCTTCGCCGGGAAGTGAGTCGAGGTCGAGGGTGATGGTGTGATCGACCATCTTGGCGAGGACGCTCACCGGCCCTTCGATGTCGCGACCCAGGGGGCTGTGGTAGTCGGTCAGGTCGCTTTCGCCCAGGAACCGGATAACCCCCTCTGTTTCCATCAAGGGAAGGGCCCCGCTGCCGTCCGAAATGATGATCATCCGGGCGTCCGGGGCGAGTTCCTCCCACCACGCTTGCAAGAACCCTGCCATGGGGAACGGTCCCACTCGAGGTGCGAGCGCGCTCAGGCCGAATCCCTCCTCGGGGAACCGATCCAGGTGAGTCATTGCCATCGCAACTCCAGGCGAGGCTGGAATCTTCCCACCTCCTGCCCGCCTCCTTTGACCACCGGGTGGGAGTGCAGTCGGAGACGTTCCCGGGCCAAGGGCGTCAGGGCACCCACCTGATCGAGGGCGGCCAGGCCGGCCACGCCCGCCACGAGCCCCGAGCCTCCCCACACTTTGACGGCGATTCCGAGTCTCCCGCGCAGTCCGATCCCGATGGCGCCGGCTGCGCCTCTCTTCGCAACGGCATCCAGATGTGTGGCGATGGCGGCGTCGATGTTGTAGTAGCCGGAAACCAGAGCCGGGAAAGCGTGCATTGCGTCGAAGACTTCGAGAAACTCGTCCCCGACCGACAAGCGGGCAAACGCTCTCCCCATGCCTCGCGCCGTCGTAGCGAACACCGGGGCGCCGCAACCATCGACGCCGATCGGTTCGACCGGGCCGGCAACATCCCGAATGGTGTCGGTGATCCGCGCCTGAAGAGGGTGACGAGGGTCGAGGTAGGTGGACGGATCCCATCCGGAAGCAACGGAGGCAGCCAGCATGGCGGCATGTTTGCCGGAACAGTTGTGCCAGAGACGGCTCGGGGAAGTGTGTCCGCTCGCCGCCAGTCGTCGTTGGGAGGATGCGGATAGAGGCCACGCCGGCGGGTTTCTGAGGTCGTCGACGGTCAGACCAGCGCCACCCAGAATCGACTCGACCAGGGCGACATGGACCGGCTGACCATCGTGGCTGGCACAGGCCACAGCCAGCTGCTCCCTCGCCAGGACGGCTCCACACGCCTGAGACACCGCCGCCTGGAACGGTTTGGCTGATGATCGGAAGTAAAACGGTCGATCGATCTCACCGTAGGAAGCGATCAGTTCCCCGGAAGCGTCGACAACGGCTACGGCGCCATCGTGAACCGTTTCGACCAGGCCCGAACGGACCTCTTCAGCTAGCACCGCGCCCTATGACGGGCGAAGGGCGGGATCACCCAGGTCGTTTTTGTACCGGGCGATTACCGCCGTCTGGAGGCGGTCGAGAACACCTTGCACCTCCTGGCGCAGGCTCGAGATCTCCGCTTCCAGCTCGGTGAGCTCGTTCGACGCCTCGGACAACTCTTCCTCGGTCATCTCGGACATGCGAATCATCAGGTCGTTGCCAAGGATGCGGTCGAGGTGTCGCTTCCCCTTGATCGGGAGATATGGGAGTTCGGTCGAAAGGTGCCGGCCCTTGGCACCACCTGTCTTGTCGCGACCGGTGAGGATCTCGGGCAAGGCGTCGATCAGGCTGCGAGTCTCTTCTCCCCGACGACGCCTTTGCTCGAAGGCCAGAAGATCCATCCGACCGTGCAGCAGGCGCCGGTAGTAGGAGAGCTCGGTCTCGACCGTGTCGGCCAGATCGCGCCGGGTGCGAAGTTCCTTCACAGAGATGTCCGACAGATCAGCGAGGAATTCGGGTTCGCGTATCTGGTCGATGCGCCGGCGTTCGAGCTGCGAAGCGTCTTCGGCTGGCGAGTCTGATTGGCTGTGTTCGGGTTCGGCCGGCTTGGAGTCCACGGGTTGAGGTTACCGGCAGGCCGATACAAGGGTTGGATACGGATTGACGGCTGCCGCTCCCCGCCCGCCGGGGTGAATTTCGAAATGAAGATGAGGGGCCCCTCCCGAAGCATTCCCCGAGTCCCCGTTGAATCCGACCACGTCGCCAATTGACACCTGCGAGCCGCTGGAGACGTTGTAGCCGGACAGGTGGGCGTAATAGAAGGCGACTCCGTAATCGGCCACCACCCAGACGCTGCGACCACCCAGTCCGCTGTTCGCCGTGTAGACGATCCCGCTGGCCACGGCATAAAGCGGGGCCCCGTAGGGACCCATCATGTCAGTGCCCTTGTGGGCTCGTCCCCCGGAACGAGCCGCACCCCAGGAGTCGATGAACGAGGAACCGGGAAATGGGCAGCGGAATCCCGGAGTAGCCGCCGAGGACACCCCAGCGGCGCCACCACCCCTGGCTGCGGCGGCGCGGGCAACTTCTATCTCATACTGCTTCTGGAGATTGGCGCACTCGCCCGACAGCTCCTCCCAGGCGTCCTGATCGGCGAGCATCGCCTGCTCCTGAACGTCCTTGGCAGCCAGGCGGTCCGACTCCACCACCCGCAGGTCCTGTTCGAGAACTACCAGTTGGCCCTGGAGCACGCCGAGTTCTCCTTGGAGAGCGGCGAGGTCCCCGGCGATGTCCTGCTCGTCGGACGCCGCCGACGAAAGGAACTCGGTGCTGGTGATCACTTCGTCCAGGGACGAAGCCATGAAAAACAAGGCCGGGTTGGCGCTTCCACCATTCATGTAAGCCTCGACCGCTTGTTGCTCAAAGCGGTCTTTGGCAACCTCCATGGCGGCCTGGCGGATCTCGAGAGTCTCGGCCGCTCGTTCCTGCCGATAGAGAACGTTCTCCACCTCGAGTGCGGCCGCCTCATACGCCTCGGCGGCAACCTGGAAATCGGACTTCGCGGACAGGTAGGCCTCATAGGCACCGGCCGAAGTCGCGCAAGCGCGATCGACTTGAGTCTTGGTAACACCAAGGGCTGGACCGGCGGGGGTCAAGGCTCCCACCAGAACCAGGACCATGAGCAAAGGCACCCGCCGGCGAGAGAATCGGCCGGACATAGCCCATCAGGGTACTAAAAGGAGTGTCGGAAATTCCATTCTGCGTGTGTCGGCAGGCAGTGGGCAGACGCCAATAGGCAGCTTGAAAGGCTGCCATGGGCCCGCTTCGGGCAGGTCAGAGGACCAGTGAAACCAGGGGGTAGTAGAGAGCCGCAGCCATCATGGCCCCATCCAGGGATGCCATGGCCCCGCTCGACGGCTCCGAAAGCGACAGCCGCCCGGTTCTGATGAGAGAGCCAAAACTACGCCCGGCGACGAGGAAGACGGCCATCCCGAGACCGACGAGCAGGTAGCCGACCAGATCCTCATCCCAAATCAGCGAACCCGCCGCGGCCGCTACCACCGCCGCCAGCGCCGTTCCTGCAAACGGATCGAGCAACGGGGATCGCACCCGCTCCAGGACCCAGGCGGTGAGACCAGACAGGACGACCACCACCATGAAGATCGAGGCAGCGTGTTCGCCCGGTTCGAAGATGGTCCGAGCCAGCATGAGAGAACCGACCGCCGCCCCGGCAATGATCGCGATCATGACGGCCGGAGCGATGCTCTCAATAGGCCGGTAGGACGGAAGGGCGACCCCCCAGCCAAGTATCACAACCGTTCCCAGGACGAGGGTCATCCCGAGTCCAACTCCTCCCAGAACGTGAGTGGAGACGGCTGCCATGACCAGGGCCAAGAGCAGCCCGTTGACGGCGATGTCGCGGCCGCGGTAGGCAAGCCGATTGCCGAGGTCGATCACCCAAGCGGCGGAAACTGCCACCAGCGCTGCCGCCCACCAGGCCAGGCCATCGGCGATGTTGGCCCCGATCAAGACGAGAATCGCGATCACCCCGGTCAGCGCCGAGGTGTCGACGACGGTTTCCCTGACCGCCTCGGAGCCGCCGGACACTGGTGGAATCAGGGCAACCTCGTCGGATGGGCCAACCGGATCGGAGTGCGAGGCCTGTTCGCCATTCCTCCACACCGCCGCAGAGGCGATGCCGGCCTCGAATCCAGGACCGAATCGGGCGGCGGCAGCATCGATGATCTCGCCAACCGTAGACCCATCGACTTCTAGTTTGGAAACGCCGGCCAACTCCCGCAGATTGGCGAAAAGGCGAAGAGTGGCCATGGGGGAAGGGTAACGATGTGCTCCCCGGGTTGGCGGGACCCGTACCCGAGATTCGCGATCCGCGATCCGCGATCCGCGATCCGCGATCCGCCAGAAATCTTGCGGATCGCGGATCTACAGGTTTCCTCGGGCCGCTTGATCTCTTTCGATGGCTTCGAACAACGCCTTGAAGTTTCCTTCGCCGAAGCCGGTGGCACCGCGCCTCTCGATGAACTCGAAGAACACCGTAGGGCGGTCCTGGAGCATTCGAGTGAAGATCTGGAGGAGAGTTCCGCCCTCATCGGCATCGGCCAGGATGTTGAGCCTTCGCATCTCGTCGAGGTCAACATCGATTTCGGGGATTCGATCGGTGACTTCGCCGTAGTACGTCTCGGGCACCTCCATCATCATGAGCCCCCGATCCCGCACCCTTGCGACCGTATTGAAGATGTCATCCGTCAGCAGGGCGACGTGCTGCACGCCCGGTGAGCGGTAGAAGTCGAGGTACTCCTCGATCTGGCTCCGCCGTCTCCCCGTGGCGGGCTCGTTGATCGGAAGTTTGATCAGCCCGTTACCGTCCCAAACGACCTTCGACATGAGGGCCGAGTACTCGGTTGAAATCTGGTTCTCATCGAAATGACGCAGAAGGACGAACCCAAATACGTCTTCGTAGAACTTGACCCAGCGGTCCATGTCGCCGAGGTCGACGTTGGCCACGACGTGGTCGATGCGAACCAACCCGACGGGGCTCGCAACCTCGTCCGTGAAAGGACGAAAATCCGGCGGGGGCCACGACGAACCGACTTGCACCAGGGAGTGGATGGTCTCTCCGTAAGTGCGGATGCCGGCGGCTGCCCACGAGCGTCCGTCCCGATCGACGATCTCGGGCTTGTAGGCAGCCTCGGCCCCTCGGGCCGTCGCCAGGTCGAATGCCTCGACGGCGTCTGGGACCGAGAGGGCCACATCGTGTACGCCGGGCCCGTGCTCGAGGACATGGCGGCTGATCGGGTGATCGGGCGACATCGCTCCGCTGAGGATGAAGCGAACCTCACCTTGGCGAAGTGCCCAGGACGCCGTCTCCCGCGTACCTGTCTCAGGTCCCCGATAACCCTCGATCGAAAAGCCCATCAGAGCGCGGAAGAACTGGGCGGACTGATAGGCATTGTCCGTCCAGAACTCGACGTGATGGAAACCAAGCAGCGGGAACGGATCGGATGGGGTTCCGCCTCGCTGGCCGCCCGAACCGGTCATTTCAACTCCCTGAAGGACTGCGAGCAGCCTACCCGGAGTGGGCAGGAGTGGTGCATGGTGCGTCGGCAGACGCCGACGCCGACCCCGGACCCCGGTCGAGGATGTCTCGACCCCGAGGCGGGCATCGAATAAGGTCAATTGAATGGATGTCATTGTCCCCGTTCGGGTACCGCAGCTAGGTGATGACCGCCGGCGTCACTGGGCCAAGATGGTGTCTTCGGTGGATGAGACCAAGAGTTCCGGGTGGGCCTTTGTCGGCGAGTTCATTGCGGACGGAGGTATCCAGGATCTACCCGCGGGCGGCGTGCTTCTTCTCTACGGGGAGCGAGGCGGCAACGCCAATCCCCGGCCGGAGGCGAGCCTCTACACGATCGGCCCGGACGCCACGTTGACCCTCGAGGCCTCCGCGAGCGGGCGGGCGTGGGCGCGAACACTCAGAGACAGAGCGGCAGAACTCGTGGGAAACAATGACCAATCCAGCGGACCCGACCTGAGTGCAATCCCGGACGAGTATCTGGCCGACGAGCTCCGGGCGAGAGGGTGGCAGGTCACTCGCTAGCCGACCGCCGGTCGGATCCTACGAACTTAGGAAGGCCGAGATCAGGGCGGCCGTTGCCTCGGGTTCTTCGAGATGGGGGCGATGACCTGCCCCGGCAACGATCTCCAGGCTGGAACCCACCAGCGCCCTTTGGAGGTCCTGTCCTTGGCTGAGGGGAGTGACAGTGTCGTCGGCGCCCCACACGATCAGGGTTGGAATAGTGATGGCGCCCAATGAGTCGGGGAGCGTCGAGGCGGGAGGCGTGGAAAAGAGGGCCGTCAGAGCATCGGTGGTGCCAGGCACCATGGCTGCCGCTTGTCGAGTCGCCCGGGTCTCTGCGTCCGGGCAATACCCGTCGTTCCCGCAGCCATCGGAGTAGCTGGCGTCGGCACGGGCGCCGGCACCAATGAAAGTAAAGGTCATCGCGTCACCCACACTCGGCAGCCGGTAGAGAATCGATTGCCAGCTCGGCTCCGGTCCCAGGATCTCGGGGGCGATCAAAACCAGACGATCGACTACATCCGGCTCCAGTGATGCCATCTGAGCGGCTACGGATCCGCCCAATCCGGCCCCGACGACCGTGACTTTCGAAATCCCGATTTCGTCGAGCATGGCGAGCATCGTCTCGGCCTGTCCCACCACGGTGTGAAGTCGGCCCCGCGAGCTGGGGCGGGCACTGAATCCGAAGTCAACAAGGTCCGGCATCAGCAGGCGATGATCGGCCAGCAACTCTGCCGTTTTGGTCCACTGGTAACCGCCGGCCAGGTCGAAGTCATGGATGAGCAGGACCGGATCCCCGGAACCCTCCGAGCGCAGGTGGACTTCCGTAAGGGCGGGAATCACGACGATCGTCCCCGGCGCCACGACATCCCGATCGAGGGTCTCGGAACGTTCGATCGATCGATTGGTAACAACCGCCCACCCGATGCCGCCGACGATCGCCAGGAAGATGACGATGAGAATGAAGCGCCCGAGGAGCGCCAAAGGACCCGAAGACCGGCGGGTGGGGGGCCGAGCCAAGGACATGAGGCCTTTCTTCTCCTTCGATCGCAAGAACGACTAGGTACTGATTCGGACTCTGGGAACCGTAGTTGAGCGTCTTTGACGGCCAGCCATGGGCCCCAACTGACGAGACGCCAGACGCCAGAGGGAAGAGTTCAACTTACACCGACGGAGTTCGCCCTTTCCTGGGGACCCTAGTTCAACACAGTTTGGCGACTGGCGTCTGGCGTCTCCTTGGTCAGGGTGGTGCCGTACCCTCGCGGCATGACGCCGGTAGACAGTTGACCGAGGCGATCCTGATAGGGGCGGGCCAGCGAGGGCACTTCGTCTACGGACGATGGGCCCTCGATCATCCCGGGCGGCTCCGGATCGTGGCCGTCGCCGACCCCCGACGTGATCGAATCGAGCGTTTTGGAGATGCCCACGGCATTCCGTCCAGCCACCGTTTCGACAACCCCGACACCTTGCTCGCATTACCTCGCGTAGCTCCCGCGGCCATCATTGCCTCGCCCGATCGCATGCATCATCGTCATGTCCTCGGCGCTCTCGAGGCGGGATATCACGTCCTCGCCGAGAAGCCGATGGCAGCGACCCTGGCCGAGTGTGTTGAACTCGTCGATGCCTCGACCCGCTCCCCTGCGAGCCTTCATATCGGCCACGTCCTTCGCTTCACCCCCTTCTTCCAGACGCTCAAGGAAGTGGTTCGCAGCGGGCGGCTGGGCGACATCGTCACAGTCGAGCACCGCGAAAACGTGCGTTCCTGGCACATGGCCCATTCTTACGTCAGGGGGAATTGGGGGCGGGCGGAGACCGCCACGCCCATGATCGTGGCCAAGTGCTGCCACGACTTCGACATCCTCCACTGGAACTTGAACTCACCCGTGACGAGAATGGCTTCCGTCGGATCCCTGTTCGAATTCCATCCCGAGCGCGCTCCGAGAGGCGCCACCGCGAGGTGTACGGATCCATGTCCGGTGGTCGACTGCCCGTATGACGCCCGTCGGATCTACCTCGACCCCGCGATGCAAGGGTGGCCGATCCATGTCATCACAGATGATCTCTCCCGGGAGGGCCGCGTCGAGGCTCTGCAACGGGGCCCCTACGGCCGGTGCGCCTATCGGGCGGAGTCCAATGTGGTCGATCATCAGATCGTCACGATGGAACTCGAATCGGGCACCTCGGTCGCGTTGATCATGCATGGCCACTCCCACGAGGAAAGCCGGACGATGCGATACGACGGGACCCGGGCCACCCTCAGGGGGTTTTTCGGACGGCAGCAATCGATAACCGTGATCGACCACGTGAGCGGCCAACCGGAGGAGATCCCCATCGGATCGGGGGTGGGTGGCCACGGCGGAGGCGACGCCGGGATCATGGAGGCATTTCTGGCCACCGTAGAAACAGGAGTGCCGCCCGCGACCCCGGCCACCGAGTCCTTCGAAAGCCACCTTTTGGCGTTCCTGGCTGAAGAGGCACGGAAGTCCGGCGCCGTCATCGACGTCACCGCCAGAAGGTGAGACCCCGGCTCGTAATCGGTCTCCTGATGGCAATACTCGCGGTCGGGTCGCCGGCAGCAGCCACACCATCAGGAGTCTTCACCGACGACGACGGCCTCCCCTCTGAGCAGCATCTCGAGCATCTCGCTGCAATCGGTGTCGTTCGTGGCTGCGGCGGAACCCGGTCGTGCCCACAACTAACCCTTGCGCGGGCAGAAGCCGCGGCGATGGTCTTCCGAATGCTTCAGGTGAGCGGCGAGCCTCTCGAATCCGCCCCAGCTGCCGACACCTTCACTGATGACGAGACGCTCTGGGATGGCGCAGCCGAGCCGCTCATCGAAGGTCTGGTTGGGGCCGGAGTGGTCAAAGGTTGCAACCCGTCGGGCAGCCTCTTCTGCCCGCTACGGCAGATGACGCGCGGCGAGGCGATAACTATTCTCTTCAGAGCCTTCGATCTTCCGGTCCCGGCCGGCGATGCGATCCATTTCATCGACGTTGGCAGCGTCTACTACGAAGATGCGGTCCGGGCAGCTGCGATCGCCGGGCTCCTCGATGTTTCGACCGGAATGTTCCGGGGCGAGCTTCCAATCACGCGAGGTGAATTCGCCATCTGGCTGACGGAGGCGGCCGGGCTCGACGTATGCCGGGACAATCCATTCACAGAAGGCCGTCGGGGGGCTCTGGGCGCCGAGTTCCCTGCACAGAGCTTCACGGCCTACGCCTGGGATGCCGAAACCGGTTGCACCTACTCACTCAATCC
Source organism: Acidimicrobiia bacterium (assembly GCA_035281305.1). Classification (GTDB taxonomy): domain Bacteria; phylum Actinomycetota; class Acidimicrobiia; order Spongiisociales; family ZC4RG35; genus DATEEG01. The sequence goes on from DATEEG010000022.1 coordinate 10,877, forward strand.
CGACAGCCGCCAACCGACCGCTTCGGTCTTCAAAGTGATGGTGATGGCGGGTACCGCGCTCGAAGCCCAGTTGGACGGTAGGGCCGTCAGCCTGCAGGAGCTGGCCTGGCTGCAACCGATGATCTCGGTCTCGGCCAACGAACCCGTTCGCTTGCTGTGGAGCCACTTTGGCGGGGCCCCATGGTTCAACGTCCAGGCCGACAGATTCGGCCTCGACGAGACCACAGTCGTTGGAGACTACGAGACGATCTGGGGGCGCACGTCGACCTCGGCGCGTGACCAGGTCGACCTTCTGCGCCAGATTCTCTTCCGTGACTACGGCCCCTTCGACGAAACCAGCCAGAACCTGGCGTGGGCACTCATGACAGATATAGATGCAGCCCAACGCTGGGGGGTGGGAACCTTCGCCCCCGCCGGTTCCATCGTTGCTCAGAAAAACGGGTTCGCCGGGGTCACCGCCAACTCGGTTGGCGCCGTGGTCCTGCCGTCCGGACGCGGCTATGCGCTGGCCGTGCTCAGCACAGGTTGGGCCGACTGGCTCGATGGCGTCCCGGCGGTAGACACCGTTGCCGGATGGGTGCACGCGGCTCTCGGCGGCGAGCCTGAGGCCCGCTACGAGAATCAATAGGCCGAATGACATCTCCGGACCCACCCAGCCGTCTCGCCCGCAAGCTCGGCACCACCGAGGCGACGCTGATCGGCCTCGGTTCGATGATCGGGGCCGGCGTCTTCGTCGTCTTCGGCTTGGCCGCGCGGGCCGCCGGTGGCTGGTTGTTGCTCGGGTTGCTGCTCGCCGCCGTGGTTGCGGTCTGCAATGCTCTCAGCTCGGCCCAGCTAGCCAGCCTCCATCCCTCGTCGGGCGGCGCCTACGTATACGGTCGGGAGCGTCTCGGCCCTACCTGGGGTTTCCTGGCCGGGTGGGGCTTCGTGTTCGGCAAGACCGCCAGTTGCGCAGCGATGGCGCTGGCCATCGGTTCGTACCTGACGCCTAGCGCTGCCAAAGCCGTCGCCCTGGTGAGCGTCGCCGTCCTGAGTGCAACCAACTATCTAGGAGTTACCCGCACCGCCCGGGCAGTCTCGGTGCTGGTTCCGTCGGTTGTGGGGGTCCTGCTGCTGGTGGTCGTCAGTGGATTGGGAAGCGATGCCTTTGACCCGGACCGATTGTGGGAACCCGCTCCGCGCGGTGCCGCCGGCGTTCTTCAAGCGGGCGCCTTGATCTTTTTCGCGTTCGCCGGCTATGCCCGCATCGGGACTCTGGGCGAGGAGGTGAGGCAGCCGGAACGAACCATTCCACGGGCAATGGTCCTGGCCGTCTCAGTAACGCTTCTCCTCTACACGATGGTCGCGGTAGCTGCCCTCGGCACCCTCGGAGCCGGGCAACTGTCCACTGCAGCCTCCCCGCTGGCCGACGTGACCCGGATCGCGGGTTGGGGGTGGGCCGGAGTGGTCGTCCGTTCTGGGGCGGTCGTGGCTGCCAGCGGCGCCCTGCTCACCCTTCTCGCCGGAATCAGCCGGACCGTCTTCGCCATGGCCCAGAACCGCGACCTCCCGCGGTGGCTGGGGGCTGTCCATGAACAGCGGAAGACGCCCCACCGAGCCGAGATAGTCGTGGGACTCTCGGTGATGGCTCTGCTCCTGCTGACGGATCTGTCGGGCGCAGTCGGACTCAGCTCTTTTCTCGTCCTCTGGTACTACGCAGTCGCCAATCTTGCCGCGCTGCGCCTCGACCCCACCGAGCGCCGATGGCCCCGGTTCATTTCCATCATGGGGCTGGTGGGGTGCCTGGGCCTTGGTCTCTCCCTTTCGCCGGCGACCGTGGCTCTGGGTGTCGCGTTGCTCGTAGTCGGCGGGCTAGGGAGCAGGCTTCGCAGCCAGCCGTCGTGAGGGCTCGGCGCCCAGGAAGTCACCGGGAGCATCACCGCGCTTGGCCAGCCACATGAAAGGGACAGACAGGGCGTAAATGCCGGCGCCCACGAAGAACGATGCGGGATATCCCTGAACGTCCGCCACCCTCCCCAACGCCGGCTGCGCTACGACTCCCCCTGCCGAGCCGAGCAAGGAGTCGAACGAGAGGACCGTGGCCCGCTGTCTCGAGGAGATACAGCCGTTGATGTAACCCTGCCTGACCGGCGTGCTGAGGTCTGCGAGCATCCTCCACAATACGAAGCAGCCGATGGCGAGATAGAAGTTGGAAACGAGGCCCGCCAAGCAGATGAACACCACGCACAAGACGGTCGCCACCAGAAGGAGTTGCGTCCTGCGCTCGAAGAGCCGGCGAACCCAGGGCACGATCAATCCGCCGATTATCTGGGCCCCGGCCATGGCTGCTGCTGCCAAACCGGCAATCCCGAACGCGCCGGAGTCGCCGTAAAGCTCCAGCAGGTAGGGCTGCATGGCGTAGAAGACGTATAGGCCGGCGCCGCTGATGAACGGTGATGACAGCATCAGCCAACGAACCGGGCGGTTGCGCCAACCCGACTCGATCGCTCCCGTGAAGATCGCCCCGATCTCTCGCCGGAGATCCGTACTCCGGGTTGGGGTGAATCCGATGTCTCGCATGGTGCCTAGCGCCACCAGCAGGGTCACACCGAGAATGGCCGCCCGGACGATGTAAGGGACCGCCAGGTTGGTGGCCTGGGCCAGGTATCCGCCGGCGACGGTTCCGACCAGCATGGCCCCCCCGGCCACGACTTGAGCCCGGGCGAACACTCCCTCGAGCGGTTCGGTGAAACCTGTCGCATTCAGAGCATCGACCAGCCATGCCTCGGTCGCACCGGAGAAGAACGTGAACCCGAGCCCGAGGAGGACGGAGGCGATGGCCCAACCCCAGATCGGTGCCTGGGTTTGCCACATGAGCAGGTACAGCAGGGTCGAGACGAGAAGCGTCCCCGCTCCCAGAAGGTATGACCGGCGTCGGCCCCGTGTGTCGGCAATGACTCCGGTTGGCACCTCGAAAAGGAACGTCCCCAGCGTGTAGAACGCATTGACGCCGAATGCCTGGGAGTTGTTCAATCCAGCGTCGAGCAAAAACAGGGTGTTGATGCCCCATATGAAGGAGGAGGCCAGAGTCGACAGCAGAGTCAACAGGATGTAGGTACGACGTACCCGACGAGCCTCAGGGGTCACGAGGATCGCAACCTTAGGGGGTCTGGCTCAGGGGTCTGGCTGACGGATCTGGCCAGACGATCTGGCTCAAGGGACTGTCCAAGCCGGGATTGGAGCCCTGGAATGATTGGACAGTTTCCGCCTGGGGTACCGGTCATCCGCTACGAAAGGAGCGCACCATGAAATGCACGCACGAACATTGCACCTGCTTCGTCACCACGGCACTCGGGTTTTGCAGTGATATCTGCAGACGAGCCGTCGACGACGCCGAGATCGGTACTCCCGACGAGAACGAAGAAGGCGGCATGGTCATGGATTGTGGTTGCGGGCACCCCGAGTGCGAGGGCAGCCCGGCCCTCTAGCCACCAGCCCTCCAGCCGCCGAGTGCTCCAGCCGCCTCGAGTCGGGTGACCGAGCACGTTCGGTCATACCCTGATCTGCTGCGGGACCCGGGAGAGATCAGGGAGGTCATGGTGCCAATCGCCACGCCAGAAGCCAAGAAAGCCACCCAGTTCGTCACCTCGAACGTGCCGAGAACGGCACCCGCCGACCAGGTCTCAGACGTGTGGGCCCGACTTCTCGGAGTTCGGCTCGACTCGGTCGACGACCTGGTCGTGCTGGACGGCGATCGGATCGTCGGCATGGTCAGAATGGAGGATCTACTGGCTGCCTCGGGCGACACGTTGATGGCAGACATCATGGATCCCGATCCTCCCATCGTTCTCCCCGGCACCCTCCGCGAGGTGGCGGCCGTCAAAGCGGTGGATCACGGCGAAAGAAGCCTGGCCGTCGTAGACGAGTTCGGTCGCTTCACCGGTCTGATCCCGGCCACCAAGATGTTGTCGGTCCTGCTCGAGGAGCACACCGACGATCTCGCCCGCCTGGGCGGATTCACTCGAGGAAGCGCGGCAGCACGAACTGCGACCGAAGAACCGATCCACAAGCGGTACGTGCACCGGCTGCCGTGGCTGATTCTCGGTCTCATCGGAAGCGGGTTGGCCGCCCTCATCGTCGCCGGCTTTGAGGACCAACTCAGCGCAAACGTGTCGCTGGCGTTCTTCCTCCCCGGGATTGTCTATCTCGCTGACGCGGTCGGAACGCAGACCGAGACGTTGATCATTCGAGGCCTATCGGTCGGTGTCTCGATGCGCTCGACCCTCGTCCGCGAAATAGTGACGGGGATTGCGATCGGAGCCACGCTTGCTCTGCTCTTCTTGCCGATCGGTCTCCTCACATTGGATTCTGCGGTCGTAGCCGTAGTGGCCCTGTCCCTGTTCTGCGCCTGCACTGTCGCCACCTCCATTGCGGCCGCCTTGCCGGCCCTGCTCAGCAAATTGGGGACGGACCCGGCCTACGGTTCAGGCCCGCTGGCCACGGTCGTGCAGGATCTGCTCTCGATCGTCATCTATTTCGCGATTGCGTCAGCCCTGGTCGGTTGACCACCGCAACGTCAAAGGTTCAAATGAAGATGATTTGGGCTCCGGCGGAGATCTCGATGAAATCGGCGGCGCTGATGATCGCCTCGACCCGGTCGTAGAGGTCGTCGGAATCGAGATGCATCATGTCGGCCGACATCCGGCAGGCCCACAAGTGCCCCCCGGAATCGGTGATCATCTCCAGGAACTCGGGAACTCCCGGCACGTCGATGCCCTCGATCTGCTTCTTCATCATGTGCGTGGCGAACGCGGTCATTCCCGGCAAACCCATGAGTGACGGAGGCATGTGCGTGGCCGGATTGCCCAGCGGCGTGAACTGGAGGTGGGCCATGGTCGACTTGTTGATCATGTCGAAACCCCAGAACGTGAAGAACAGGTGTGTTTCGATGCCTTCTCCCAGAGCGGCATTGGCCAGCACCAATCCCGGATAGGCCATGTCGAGCGAGCCTTTGGAGCAAATGATGCAGAGCTTGCGGCCGCCGCCCGGGTCGTCGTCGAAGGCGGGGACCGGAGCGTGTTCGAGTGTGGTCGTCATTGGTGATCTCCTTACACGCAACCGACCGGCTTGGGGAGTCCGGCCACATATGCGAGTTTCTTGGCTGGCTTCTTCGGAAATAGAAGGAACATGTCCTTGGTGGTCACTCCACCCGCGGTCGCCATGCGCCGCAGCGTCGGGGTCTCCCCCGTCGTCATGAAGTCGGATCGCGCAAACCGGATCGCGGCCCGGTGAGCATCGGTCATCTCGATGCCGATGTTCTTGGCGAGCGCCTCAGCTAGGGCTTCGTCCCATTGCTGGGGATCGGACATGAAGCCCTCGGCGTCGACGTCGACGTGGCGGCCTTCAATCGTTGCGACTGTCATCACACTTTCTCCTCTGTCTTTGAAACGGTCAGATCCGGGTCGTCCGGCACGGCGTCCTTGCCGGTCATGGACATCTCGATCGGCACCGGGAGACGCCGGCCCGGCAGCAACACATGCCAGTAGATGGGCCTGAATGCGAGCTTCCCCAGGTGGTTGATCCTCGTTTCCTTCAGGAGTCGGAGAGGACCGAACACCGGCAACGGGTAGCTCCCGGGAAGGGGTTCCGTTGTGTAGTTGAAGTCGATGAGCAGCGCCTTGCCGTTGCCGGTCTCGACGAAGCAATTGGCGTGGCCGTCGAATCGGCGTTCCATGGGACGTCCGGCGATGTGCTCGAGGAAGTTCTCGACGAACACGTCGACCGAGAAGTGAGCCACAGAGCCGGCCTTCGAGGTAGGGAGGGCCGCAGCGTCACCTATGGCGAACACGTTGGAAAGGCCGTTGGCCAGGAAGGTGCCCGGATCGACCTTGACGTGATTGAGTTCGTCGCCCAGGTTCGATCTAGCCACGAAGTCGGCGCCCATGTTGAGAGGCACCGTTACTAGGAGGTCGAAGGGAATACTGCGCTCGTCAAAGGAGACCAAAGCCCCTTCGTCGACCCTTTCGACGTAGAAGTCGGGCTCCAGATCGATCCCGCGACGATCGAGCAGACCGCCCAGCTGCTGGGAGGCGATCGGCTTGGTGAAGGCACCGGAGAGGGGTGTTACATAGGTGATCTCGACGCGGTCCCGCATGCCTCGCTGCCGGAAGTGGTCATCTGCCAAAAATGCGAACTCGAGCGGCGCGACCGGACACTTGATCGGCAATTCGACGATGTGCACGACGAGCCGCCCTCCCTCCCATTGGGAAAGGGCTTGGCGCAGGGCCACGGCACCCTCGAGGGTGTAGAACTCGTGCACGGTCTTCCCCATCTGGGGACCGTCGAGGCCGGGGGTCATGTCGGGTCGCGGCGCGGTGCCGGTGGCGATCACCAACTGGTCGTACTCGACCGGATCATGACCAAGGAGAAGAACCTGGCCCACCTCCGTGTCGACGCGCTCAACTTCGGCCCTGATCAGAGAAACGCCGGAGGGGAGCAGCGGCTGGTTGGGCTTGACGAGATCGGCCTGCTCGTATCGGCCAAAGGGGAGGAACAGGAGCCCGGGTTGGTAGAGATGGACCAGGGAAGGCTCGACGACCACGATCTCCCACTCGCTCTTGGGGAGGACCCGATCGAGCTTGTTGACCACGATTGTCCCGGCAGTGCCGGCTCCAAGAACGACTAAGCGCTTCATGACCTGAAACTATGGCTCCGAAACGGTGGCAGATAGGGCCGAACGGCCATACGGCGGGGCCGTTTCAACGAGCGATGGCTGGCTCCGGGGCTTCCCATTGACCTGTTCGCACGTACTCGTCGATGGCTGCGGCTGCGCGTCGACCCGCTCCCATGGCCAGGATGACCGTCGCTCCACCGGTGACGACGTCACCTCCGGCAAAGACACCCTTCATCGACGTGCGGCCGGTCCCGGTCGCCACCTGGACTGTGCCGCGGTCGCTATGCGCCAGCTCCGGAGAGCTCTTGCGCAGAAGTGCGCTGGGAGCATTGCCCACCGCCACGATGACGACGTCGACGGGCACCTCGGCTTCGGTCCCGGCGACCGGCAGCGGGCGGGGCCGTCCTCCTCCGTCCGGGGAAGCCAGTTCCATACGTATGACTTTCATGTTGCACAAACGGCCATCAGAATCTCCGATGAACTCGACCGGGGCAGTGAGAAAATCGAACCTCACCCCTTCCTCTTTGGCGTGTCGGATCTCCTCCTCACGAGCCGGCATCTCGGCTTCGGTTCGCCGATAAACGATGGCTGCATCCGCTGCTCCGAGGCGCAGCGCCGTACGGACCGCGTCGATGGCCGTGTTCCCGCCGCCGATGACTGCCACCCGCTTTCCTTTGACATCGTGCACAGGAGTGGCGGCCCCGGGCTCGTAGGCGCGCATCAGGTTCACCCGGGTGAGGAACTCGTTGGCGGAGTACACCCCGACCAGATGTTCCCCGGGGATATCGAGAAATTGCGGAAGCCCGGCGCCGACGCCCACGAAAACCGCGTCGTATGACTCCAGAAGGTCCTCGAGCGTTTCCGCGAGACCGATCGGGGCATTCGTGACGAACTCAACCCCGAGATCGCGCAGCCGCTCGATTTCCGCGGCGACGACCGCCTTTGGCAGGCGGTACTCGGGAATGCCGTAGACGAGCACTCCACCCAGCTCGTGCAGAGCTTCGAAGACCGTCACGCTGTGGCCTTTGCGAACCAGATCGAAAGCGCAGGACAGGCCGGCGGGGCCACTGCCCACGACAGCGACCCTCTTGCCAGTTGCCTCCGGATGCGGTGCCTCCTGTTCCACTCGATGGGTTCGGCTGAAGTCGGCCACGAATCGTTCGAGGTGGCC
>DATEEG010000023.1:0-9051 GCA_035281305.1 Acidimicrobiia bacterium
GTCGGACATCTTCTTGTCGATCTCGGAAAGATCGGGATCGCGCGACGATCGGTAGATGCGCATGCGGCTGCCGGCTTCGTCGATCAGGTCGATGGCCTTGTCGGGAAGGTTGCGATCGGAGATGTAGCGATCGGCGAGGTTGGCTGCCGAGACGATGGCGTCGTCGGTAAAGCGCACCGAGTGGTGGGTCTCGTAACGGTCCTTCAGGCCCATCAGGATCTGGATCGTGTCGGCCACTGACGGTTCGTCTACCTGGACCGGTTGGAACCGGCGCTCGAGGGCGGAGTCCTTTTCGAGGTATTTCCGGTACTCCTCGAGGGTGGTGGCCCCGATGGTCTGGAGTTCACCGCGAGCCAGCATCGGCTTGAGGATCGAAGCGGCGTCGATGGCACCTTCGGCGGCGCCCGCACCCACGAGCGTGTGAATTTCGTCGATGAAGAGGATTATGTCGCCGCGGGTCCGGATCTCTTTGAGCACCTTCTTCAATCGCTCTTCGAAATCGCCGCGATAGCGGGAGCCGGCAACGAGAGCACCGAGATCGAGCGTGTAGAGCTGACGGTTGTGGAGCGTCTCGGGGACCTCATTGGCGACGATCCGCTGGGCCAAACCCTCGACGATGGCGGTTTTGCCGACGCCCGGCTCCCCGATCAGGACGGGATTGTTCTTGGTGCGGCGGGAGAGGATCTGCATGACTCGCTCGATCTCACGGGCCCGGCCGATCACCGGGTCGAGCTTGCGCTCTCTCGCCATCTGGGTGAGGTTGCGACCGAACTGGTCGAGAACCGTCGAACCGGAGGGTGCCGCCTCCCGCGAGGAGGACGGGCTGCCGGAGGTCGCCTGTTCTTCGGTGCCACCAGAGCCGTTGAGGAGCTGGATGACTGAATTGCGAACCTTGGTCAGTTCGGCACCCAACTTTTGCAGAACCTGGGCGGCGACCCCTTCGCCTTCCCGAATGAGGCCGAGAAGTATGTGCTCGGTGCCTATGTAGTTGTGACCGAGTTGGAGGGCTTCTCGGAGAGATAGCTCGAGAACCTTCTTGGCGCGGGGTGTGAAGGGAATGTGACCCGTGGGGGCCTGGGCTCCCTGGCCGATGATCTCGACCACCTGGTCGCGAACGGCCTGCAGGTTGATACCCATTCCCTCGAGGGCCCGGGCGGCGATGCCTTCGCCTTCGTTCAACAAGCCGAGGAGGATGTGCTCGGTGCCGATGTAGCTGTGGTTGAGGAGCCGCGCTTCCTCCTGGGCCAGCACCACGACCCGGCGGGCTCGATCCGTGAAGCGCTCAAACAACTCAGACTCTCCTAAATCTCTTTAGCCCTGGCGAGCTAGGGGGATTATACCGCCGGGGGCCGTCAAACTTCTGATGAGCGGTCGGACGGTCACCGACACTCCCTGTATCGGTACGATGACCGCAGCGCTGATGACCGATCTGCACGATCTGATTCGATTGCCCCATGTCTGGGAACGCCTGGCCGAAGTGGAAGAACGTCTTCTCGAGGCCGCGACCTCCGACGATCCCTACTTGACCAAGATTGCCCAGCATTTGTTGCTTGCCGGCGGCAAGCGTTTCCGTCCTCTGCTGGCGCTTCTGGCGGCTGAATTCGGACCCGGCGAAGATCGACCTGGGCGTGATCGTCGACCGGTCGAAGCCGCGGTTTCGGTGGAACTCATCCACGTCGGGAGCCTTTATCACGACGACGTGATCGATGAATCCGATGTCCGCAGAGGGGCGCCCTCGGTAAACGCCAACTGGACGAACACGGTGGCGATCCTGGCCGGAGATTTTCTGATGGCGAGGGCATCCGAGGTGGCTGCCACGTACCTCTCTCAGGAGTCTGTTCGGCTCCTGGCTGTGACTTATGCAGAACTGGTCGAGGGTCAGACCCGTGAACTTCAACTCATCGGATCGCTCAACCATTCCCTGGCCGAGTACGAGCGGGTGATCGCCGGGAAGACCGCCTCGCTGATCCGAACGTCGGCCCGCCTAGGGGCCATGGCGGCCGATGCCGAACCGGCCGTCGTGGAAGCTCTGACTACCTGGGCGTGGGAGCTGGGGATCGTCTTCCAGCTGGCCGATGACGCCCTGGATCTGGTCGGCACCGAGGACAGCCTCGGCAAACCGGCGGGCTCGGACATCCGGGAGGGCAAGTTCACCCTGCCGGTACTGGCTGCGGCCCAGGATGAAAGCGGCGGCCGATTGCGTCAGCTCCTGTCGCAACCACGCCCGTACAGCGACGAAGTGGCCGATGAGGCGATAAGCCTGCTGCGCGGTGGCGGCTGGGTGGATCGAGCGATCGATGCCGCCCTGGCCAGGGTGGCAAGCGCTCAGCAGGGCCTCGACGTCCTTCCGTCGGGGCCGGCCAAGACTTCCCTGGCCGAGCTAGGACGTTATCTGGTGGACCAGGTGGAGACCGAACGGCGACATTGATCGCGGCTTGCCGGCATACCAATCCGGCGGCCTTGCCGCCTGGCCGAAGTCGAGCGCGCAACCTCATTCGAGGCCGGATCCGAGTCTCAACCCCGTGGTTTTTCGGCCGATTGAATGGGTCCAAGATCGCCAACCGGCGGGTTAACCAGGCACGAGCCGATGTCAGACCTTCACAACCAACCTTCTCCAACCGACTACGACGATCTCTCCCGGCAACTTGCCGCCCGGGACGACGAGATCCGCCGTCTGCGCGTAATCATCGATTCGTTCCTGTCGGTTGACATCGACACCGGCCTGCTGAATCGCAACGGCCTGATCGAAGCGGTCAAGCGGGCCCGTCTGTGGTGGGATCGCCGGCGGGAGCCGTTCGGGGTGCTGGCGGTGCGATTTTCCGACATGGTCGGGCTCGAAAGGGAACAAGCCAACGACCTCGCAACTCGCATAGCAACGACCATGTACGACACCGGACGCGCGGTCGACGACACCGGACGCATCGATGAGCGAACTTTCGTCATGGTCCTGAGGGAGTTTCAGCGGCACGGTGCGATGACGGTGGTATCCCGAATGCGCACCGCCTTGCGGGAATCGATCGCAGATCCTTTGATAACCGGAGACCTCCGCTTCGGTCTGGTCGTTGCCATCGAAGGCGACTCCTCGAGCCCCGACGACTACATCAACATGGCCGTGGCAGCCGCCGAAGAAGCCGCCCCCGACATCCCCAAGTTCGCGCGGGAAGACGCATAAAAAGCGCGTAGCTTTTTGTCCCCTCGCCAAAGGCGAGGGGACAGTTCCTGCCGCCGAGGAACGAGGCGGGAGGTTGGGGGGCCGCGCCAAACCCGTCGGTAGAGGTCTAAAACGGGTTTGCCACCACCCCCCTACCGTTGGCCGCCTACTCGGCAGCCAACGGTACCTTCCCCCCACCTTCGGCGGGGGGACAAAGGGCTACGCCACTCTTATTCCGGTCTCAGCGTCGGGAACAGAATCACGTCGCGGATGTGGTGGGTGTCCGTCAGGAGCATGACCAGGCGGTCGACGCCAATGCCGAGGCCGCCCGTCGGCGGCATGCCGTATTCCAGAGCCCGCAGAAAGTCCTCGTCGAGGGGGTGGGCCTCGTCATCCCCCGCCGCCCGGGCGCTGGCCTGGGCCTGAAAACGGTCGCGTTGGTCGATCGGGTCGACCAGCTCCGAAAATGCATTGGCGTACTCGGTCCCGGCGATCACCAGCTCGAACCGCTCGGTCAGATTGGGATCGGCCCGGTGGGCCCGGGCCAGCGGCGAGATCTCCTTGGGATAGTCCATCACGAAGGTCGGGTCCCAGATCTGGTCCTCGACCTTCTTCTCGTACAGCTCGGCGGCGATTCGACCGTGCCCCCAATCCGACTGGATTTCGATCCCATGCCTGCGCGCAAGATCGCGGAGGTTCTCGATCGGTGCATCGAAAGTCACCGACTCACCCACCGCCTCCGACACGAGATCCATGAAACGGGCCCGCCGATAGGGAGGAGTCAGGTCGAGGGCCCGGTCCTTGTAGGTGAAAGTCGTGGTGTCATTGACGACAATCGCCGCCGCCGTGAACACTTCCTCGACGAGCTGCATGATGTCCGAGTAGTCAGCCAGCGCCTCATACGACTCGAGCATCGTGAACTCCGGGTTGTGGGTGCTGTCGACACCTTCGTTGCGAAAGATCCGGCCAATCTCGAAGACCCGCTCGAGACCGCCGACGACCAGCCGCTTCAAGTAGAGCTCGAGCGAAATTCGGAGCTTCATGTCCAGATCGAGGGCCTGGTGATGAGTGACGAAGGGACGGGCCAAGGCCCCGGTGGCCTCAGCCAGCAAAACGGGCGTCTCGACCTCGATGTAGCCGCGTTGATGGAACTGTCTTCGTAACTCGGCAATGACCGCGGATCTGGCTTTGGCCACCCGCCGGGCATCCTCGTTGACGATCAGGTCGACGTAGCGCTGACGGGATCTCTGTTCGACATCAACCATTCCATGCCATTTGTCCGGTAGGGACCGCAATGCCTTGGCGAGTGGTGTGAGCGAGGAGATACGAACACTGAGCTCGCCCTTCTTGGTCGTGACGATGGAACCGCTGGCTCCGACCCAATCCCCTAGATCGATTTCACCGAACGCGGACATGGTGGCGGCATCGAGCGTCGACGCCTCGGCCAGGAGTTGGATTCGACCGGTGTTGTCACGAATCGTGGCGAAGGCGAGCTTGCCAAACGAACGGTGCAACAGCACCCGGCCCGCCACCGTGACCTCCACCGACGTCGTCTCCCCCGGGCCGAGGTCGGCAAACCGATCCGCCAACTCGGCCGCCCACGCCGTCCGCTCGAACCGATAGGGAATGAGATCGGGACGGTATTTGGAGAAGCGGTCCCCAAGCGTGTCTGCAGGTTCGAAGGTGTCAGTCACGATGTTGTGGTGCGCGGTGCGTGGTGCGTGGTGTGTTCAAGACAGCGGAGGATACGTGGCCGGACGCACCACGCACCTCGGACCACGCACCACTCATAACTCATTCCTGGCGTACACCTCGGCCAGCCCGATCAGGGTCAAGTCGGGCTCGAGCGCAGTGACAGCGGTGGTGAAGTCAATCATCACGGCGGCCAAACCTCCCGTAGCGACGACGGGGCAGACGGCGTCGAGCGTGCCCATGATCCGCCCGACCAATCCATCGACGAGCCCCGCATAGCCGTAGATCAACCCGCTCTGGATTGCTTCCACCGTCGACCTGCCGACCGGGCTTCGAGGGGCCGCCAGCTCCACGCGACGCAAAGCAGCCGTATGCGTGACCAGGGCGTCGGCGGAGACTTCCAGGCCCGGAGCGATAGCTCCGCCCCGGTAGGAGCCGTCGGGGCCAACCAGGTCAACGGTGGTGGCAGTTCCGAAGTCCACCACGATCACCGGGGCGCCGAACTGGCGCTGGGCACCGATGGCGTTGGCCACCCGGTCCGCTCCGACCTCGCGGGGGTTGTCGACCGCCAAAGCTATCCCGGTCTTGACTCCCGGACCGACAACGACCAGCGGGCCGTCGATCAGGGCGCCCATGGCCTCTCGCCATGCCTCGGTCCGGGGCGGAACGACCGAGGAGAGGGCGCCGCCGGTGACGGGTCCACCGTGCTCGGCCAGCATCGATCGAAGCAACAGCCGGCTTTCATCGGCAGTCCGATCACGATCGGTCGAGATTCGCCATCGCCGATCGACATGATCGACGTCCCATAGCCCGACGACCGTGGTCGTGTTGCCCACATCACAGAGCAGCAGCATCAGCGGATACCCGGCACTGCTTCAGGACCTCCAGTCATCAGAAGGCACGTCATAGAGAACGCTTCGATGTTCGAGGCGGATCCCGCGATCGGCCACGACTTCTCCGCCGAGGACGTCGAGAGCGACGTTGTCGATCAGCCGAACCGTTCCAACCCGTACCGCCGCCGCCAGGAAAGCCGGTCGATCCAACTCCACGAGAACCTCGGCACGATCCTGAGAGGCAAGCTCGACGTACTCCACCTCGAGGGGGGCCAGCGTCGAGCGCACCGCTTCCTTGAGGACTTGTGCCTCTAGCTGCCCCGACTCTGCTAGTCCGGCCGCCCCAAGGAGGCCCTTGCTCAAGAGCAAGGCCCCGGGGCGATCGTCGGCGTTGAGAAAGACATTCCTGCTGGAGAGGGCGAGACCGTCGGCCTCTCGCACCGTCGAGTGAGGGATGACGGTGACCGGGAAGGAGAGGTCCTCAACGAGACTCTTGACGACGACGAGTTGCTGGGCGTCTTTACGGCCGAAATACGCCGCCTGTGGCTGCAAGCCGGCGAAGAGCTTCGTGACGACGGTTGCGACCCCATCGAAGTGGCCCGGGCGGCGCGGGCCCTCCATTCGGTCGGCGACCGGCCCGACCACGACTTTGGTAGTCGGAGGGTGGGCGAACATCTCCTGCAAAGGAGGAGCAAACACAATGTCTACGTTGGCGGTTCGCGCCATCTCGAGATCTCGTTCGAGGTCGCGGGGGTATCGGTCGAGGTCGGCCGGATCGTTGAACTGCAGCGGGTTGACAAAGATCGATACCACTACCGTGTCAGCGGTAGACCGGGCCGATCTCATCAAGGCGAGATGGCCTTCGTGGAAGAAACCCATAGTCGGGACCAGGGCGACCCTGCCCTGATACCGAACCCTCGCCTCCGAAAAAGTGCGGACCAATTCCATTTCAAAGGGTCGTGCGGGGTGTGTGGTGCGTGGTGCGTACGAGGGTGGTGCGTGATGCGTGGTGCGTGGTGCGCCAAGACGAAGTCCGGACCTGGCGTCTGGCGTTTGGCTTCTGGCGTCTTGGTTCCTGCACCACGCACCACGCACCACGAACCGCGCACCACGCTTCAGTCATCGAGATCCCCCGGGAAAGACTTGCCGGCGGTAATCGCAGTTGCCTGGGCCATCAATCGGAATTGGTCGAGCCGATCCGGTCGCGCTCGTGCCACGCCTTCGAGTTGGCCCCTAACCGTCTCCCAGTCGTCCCGGGCGATGGGACCGGTGAGGGCCGTCATCGGGCCCTGGGTGAAGGAATTGGTCACCGCGGTTCGGGTCAACGGCGCCAGCGCCTCGAATGGGACCGAAGCCGATTCGAGGAGCGCGCCGGCCAGATCCAGGGCGGCGACGACATAGTTGGAAGCGGCCGCAGCGGCGGCGTGATAGACCGGCTTGAGCGCGTCGAGAAGGCGAAACGGAACCATGTCGAGGCTCGTCGCCAGGTCGGTCAAGAGATGGAAGAGGGGTTCGTCGGCTGTCACTCCGGCCCACGCTCCGGCCAGCGACCGGGCCCCGGTCTCGGGATCGGAGAGACTCTGGAGCGGGTGGAACGACCCGATCGCGATCCCGCTCCGCCCGAACGGTGCCAGGGAGTCGATCGTCTTGAAGCCGGACATGTGGATCGCCCCACGGACGTTGCCCGCGAATGGAGCGAGGCGGATGGCCGTCGATTCGATGTGGTCATCACGGGCAGCGATCACCAGCAGGTCGGCTGCCGGGAGATGCGCATCGTAGGGAATCTGGGGGAAACGATCGGCCATGGAGCCGGACCTGCTGACCACTCCGACGATGCGATGGCCGGCGTGTTCGGCAGCAATGGCCAGAGCTCCACCGGCCCGGCCCGGGGCGGCCACGATCATGTCCAGGGTTCTCAAAATTCAAGGCTCCAGTCCGATCGGGTACCGGTCCGCCGGAGAGGCTAGATGATCCCCGGCAGGAGCCGCTTCGGTACCGACCTCGCGTAGTCCGGGTAGGCCGGGTAGGCGATCCGGAGGAAACGCTCTTCGTGCCGGCTCTTCAGATAGAACAGCACGCCGAGAAGCCCGGCGGCCCCGCCTGCCCACCACGATCCGCCCAGGATCGCAGTGCCGACCGCAGCGAGAAGGATGCCCCCGTACATGGGGTGCCGCACCCACCCGTACGGCCCGGTTGTCGTCAACTGGCCGGAAGGACTCGGTGCCGGGAATGGCGTCAGCCCGCGACCGAGCGTCGGCACGGCCGCCAGTGCCATCCAGACTCCCACGGCAATCGGCAGAACTCCTGCCCACCCCCATGCTCGGGGGGGAAATCGGGCGGTGGTGACGAAGGCGGCGGCCCACAGGGTTAGAAGCAGCGCCTGGCCAGCCACCCATCCCCCCCCTCGCTCGAGGAAGCGGGGAACGCCCTCCGTCCAGTCCGAGGCCAGCAATGCGACCTTCTGGTCGCTTACCCCTGCGAGGGCCGCTCGCGCAGTCCCGGAACGTACCCCGGCTTCGGGCCACACCTCGACCAGCGGTGCCAGGACGAACTTTCGCTCATGGGCCCGGGGATGG
This sequence comes from Acidimicrobiia bacterium, assembly GCA_035281305.1. Taxonomy (GTDB): domain Bacteria; phylum Actinomycetota; class Acidimicrobiia; order Spongiisociales; family ZC4RG35; genus DATEEG01. The sequence continues at coordinate 8,253 of DATEEG010000023.1, forward strand.
GGCAACTCGAGGTCAGGACTGTCTAACACCAGGTCGTCGTACACCACCAGATCGAGGTCGAGCGTTCGGGGTCCCCAGCGCTCCTGCCGGATCCGACCGGCCTGCTCTTCGATGTCCTGCAGTTGGGAAAGGAGGTCCGATGCAGGGAGAGTGGTCTCGATCAAGCCCACCGCGTTGAGATAAGGGTCCTGCTCGGGCCCTCCAACCGGGGCGGTCTCGTAGAGCGACGACACTGCGAGCAGCGTCCCGATCCGTCGAAGACCCTCCAGGCCCGCCCTCAGAAGACCGAGGCGATCTCCCAGGTTCGACCCCAGCCCGATTGCCGCCCGAACCACAAGCCCTAGCTCCGACCCCGTCGGACCGTGACCGACACATCGGAGAATCCAACCGCAGTTGGAGCTGCGGGTTTATGGACCGTGGCTGCGACGGCCCCGACCCGGGTGTCCTCCAGAACTGTCTCGGCGACCCGGGTGGCGACTCGTTCGATCAGGTCCCATCGCTCCGCCGCCACAACGTCGTGGATTCGTTGAGCCAGCACTCCGTAATCGACCGTCTCGGCGAGGGAATCCGAAGCACCGGCCGGGGCGAGGTCCATCGACAACTCCACATCGATCAGAAACCGCTGCCCGATTTCCCTCTCGGAGGCAAGCACTCCGTGAAATGCGAAAACCTCGATCCCGGTAATTGCTATCGAGTCAGCCACCTACGACCGCCCTCCGATTCTTGCCGGTGTCCGGCGTCTGGCGTCTGCTTGGGTCACCGCCGCTCTGAAGCGGGCGACCAAGCTCCCCGTAAACGG
>DATEEG010000024.1:0-5477 GCA_035281305.1 Acidimicrobiia bacterium
CGCCACCTCGACTCCCGACCTCAGCAACTGGGCGGCCCCTCCTCCGGCGACGGCCGGGGCCGGGCCCAGCCAGACCACCAGCGGCAGCGGCGGGTCCGCCAGGATCTGGGAAGCCTCCTCCAGCACGTCGAGGCTGGCGACGGCTCCGGGCGAGTTGAGCTGAACGATGGCGATCTCGCTGCCGGTTGCAGCCGCCTGCCCGATCGAATCGACGAGGAAACGCACCGTGGCGTCGTCGAGCACGCCGCCGACCTCGATCACCGTGATCTGGCCGTCGGCCTGAACCGGGGCGGCCGCCAACGCCGCGCCGAAGAGAAGGAGCAACGGGATCGGGAAGCGGCGCACAGAGCGATGGTAAGTGTCGCCGCAGACCTTGCCGCCGTGAGCTACGCAAACGTCAGGGCCTGGCGCATCTCCTGAGCTGTGAAAGGCTTGAGCAAAGATCGATCCGCCCCCGACCTCTTGGCGATGAAACCGTCGGCTGCCCGGTCGAGCAGCAGAATCAGCGGGGCTGTGGGAAGAATCCCCATCGACATGGCCTCGCGCAAACTCCGGATCACGGCCATCCCGCCCATGCTCCCAACCTGCATGTCGACAACCACGGCGGTTGGTGGATGGTTGACCGCAGCCTCAACTACCAGGTGAGGTTCGGCGTGGTGAATCGACCAATCGGACGACGGCAGCGCAGCAGCCACATCGTTTCGCACCCAGACCGCATCGGCGACGAGAATCAGCTGCATCGGGAGGAATGTAGCCCGGAGGGACCTGGCCCTGGAAGGGTCGGACCTGCGGATAGGGGGCCACGGTGGGATCGTCGGCATTGGCCCTAACATCTCTACCAATCGGGACGTAGCGCAGCTTGGTAGCGCGCAGCGTTCGGGACGCTGAGGTCGCGGGTTCGAGTCCCGCCGTCCCGACTCAGAAACCCCAAGTCAGGCCGCTCTCCGGAGCGGCCTGATGGGTTTGGGACCGTTGCCATCGCCCCCGTCACAAGCCACGGCCCTGATGTCGGCTCGGGGTCATCGCCCGGGTCTGATGCTGCCGGCTAGCGCCCGGGGTGGGATGAGCACCCGCCGCGGCCTCAGTTCGGCGCGAGGTCGATCCAGATCCGGTTCATTCCCTCCCGCCGAAGCGCTTCGATCCATTCGTCCCGGGTCGGAGCCCGGTCGAGATTGACCTTCATCCCCAGGTCAGCGGCGACCTTCTTTGCACCCATCTCGCCGAATTTTTCGACGTAGAAATCTGCCAGCGCTTCCAGGTCGGTTTCAAGCGTCGCTCGAGCGGGCTGTCGGCGGCGGAGATACGTAACCTCGAGATCTCGTCCACCCTTGAAGTTGAGGCGCCAGACATCGTTGCTCAGCGTCATCAGCCGCCCCTGCTCCGTCGCGTAACCGATCGGAACCTCATACTCCCGTCCGGTCTTTCTTCCGGTGAAGTGCAATACCAGCATGAACCGAGACATGGTCTTCGATCTTGTGGCCAGACCGCGCATGAGACGACTCGTGGACCTGACGATCCACTTCGGTGGCTTGACCCTTTCGATCTTGGGAGGGGAGGCAGGCATCAACGGCGTTAGGACAGGTTGATAGCAGGCCCGCGCGGTGGCTGCTTCCTACGATCGAATGTGTGTCGGAAGCGACGCCTCACATCGGAACGTTGCGGGAGAGGCCGCTGCACGCCTCTCTGAAGCGTTGGTACGCCCGGCCGGGCGATCGAGTCGAAACCCCGGTCGCCGGCTTCGTGATCGACCTGGTTCGCGAGGACGTGTTGATCGAGGTTCAAACAAGTGGCTTCTCGTCGATGAAGAGGAAGCTTGCCTCTTTGCTCGAGCTCGGGCATCGGGTCCGCATCGTTCACTCGATCCCGATCGACAAGTGGATCGTCAAGGTCGACGCCGACGGCACCGTCCTGAGTCGACGTCGATCACCCAAACACGGCCGGCCAACGGACATCTTCGCCGAGCTGGTGAGCTTGCCCGAGGTCTTCGTTCATCCTCATCTGGAAGTTGACTTGCTCCTCACCATCGAGGAGGAGCACTGGCGCCACACTCCGGGGGTGGGCTGGCGAAGGAAGGGCTGGACCGTCATCGAACGCCGGCTGATCGAAGTGGTGGGTTCGTTGCAACTCAACAACGCCGATGACCTGACGCGGCTCATCCCTGACGGTTTGCCTGAGACTTTCACCACCGCCGATCTCGCCGCCAAGCTCGGCCGCCCCCGGGGCGCCGCCCAACAGATGGCTTACTGCCTTCGGAGAGCGGGCGTGTGTGTCGCGGTCGGCAAGCGGGGCAACAGCGTCGAATACCGGGTGGGATAAAGAGGCTCTCCCCCAATTCTGCTTCTGTCCTCCATGACCCGGAACTACGATCCGGCGGTGGGGAAATCGGGTGGGCGCGGCCTCGATGTGGTGTACCGGACCCGGGCCGCATCGGAGATGGAAAGCCCCGATCTCGCAGCGATTGCCGGGCTTCTGCATACGGCCTTCGGTGGCGAATTCAGCAATCACGACTGGGAGCATGCGACCGGCGGTGTGCACGTGACCGCTCACCGCGGACCGGCCCTCGTCGGTCACGGATCCGTTGTCCCCCGCCGGTTTCTCGTTGACGAACGGCCGGTGCAAACCGGTTACGTGGAGGCCGTCGGCGTGCATCCGGATCATCGCGGCACCGGACTCGGCCGCGGGCTCATGGCGGTCATCGCGGATCTGGTCGACCTCGGTTACGACCTCGGTGCGCTCTCCGCCACTGGATCGGCGCTCTCTTTCTACGAACACCTGGGATGGGAACGATGGTCGGGGCCGACCCGGGTGATGGGCCCCGAAGGCCCGATCCCGACTCCGGACGAAGACGGGGGCGTTTTCGTGAGGCGAGTGGATCCCTCCCTTTCCCTCGCCGCTGCGATCACTTGTGACTGGAGGGATGGCGACGTCTGGTGAATAGAAAGTTTGGAAAGGCTTATCCCCGATCCGATGTGCGAAATCGCCATCGTTCTCGATCTTTTCGATTTCGCGACCTAGCGGTGACTAGATCGTTTCAGTTGCGGGCATAGGTCGGAAGACCTAGGGTCCCCGGACTTGCGACGTGGAGTTTCGATCTTCCTCGTCGTCCTCTCCATGCTGGCAGCGTTGCCAGCCAGGGCGGACGACCTTGCGTCAGCGATCAACAACGCCCGCGGGTCGGCGTTGGCGGTCAATGGGACGGTTGACGCCTTCGCCCAAGCTGCCGCCCAGAGGATTGCTGCAGGCCAGGCGCTGGTTCACTCGAATCTCGGTCCTCTTCTCGGACCATGCAGCGCGGCTGGAGAGGTGATCGGCTACGGACCCGACATCGGGTCCGTGATGAAAGCCTTTGCGGCCAGCCCGGGCCACTGGTCGACGATCAATCAGTCCAAGTGGACCGCAATGGGAACCGGATTGGCCGTCGACGCCAGCGGCACCCTCTGGATTGCTGTCGTGTTCTGCACCCTCGCGGGCGCTGCTCCTCCGGCTCCGGCCCCAGCCCCTGCGCCTGCTCCCGCTCCTGCTCCCGCCCCGGCTCCGGCCCCGACGCCCGCATCCACGCCTGCCCCGGCCTCAGCGACCGCACCCGTAGTCGACGAAGCGGCGCCGGGACCCCCGGTCCTGGCAACGATGGTTCTGAGAATCATCGGTCCGTTCATCACTACCGACGGCACGGTCTCGATGGTGATGGGGGCTTCGTCTTTCCTCCCGGAAGAGGATTGGCGAGTGTTCCAGTTCCCCTCGATCAACTAATGCGTTCGGCGATCTGAACCGCGTTGACCGCGGCACCTTTGCGGAGGTTGTCCCCGACCGCCCAGAGATTGATACCACCCGGCCTCCCCAGCGTCTCCCGAACTCTTCCGATGAGCACCTCGTCGCGTCCGGCGCAGTCGAGTGGGGTCGGCACCCGGTCTAGCCACAGCTCTCCGCCCGGAGCATCAGAGAGCAGCCTGATCGCTTCGGACACTTCGAGGGACCGCTGGAACCAGAGGGTTGCCGCGATGCCGTGTCCCACCATTACCGGCACCCGAACACAGGTCGGCTCGACTTCGAGATCCGGAGTCTCGAGAATCTTCCGGCTCTCGTTGACCAGCTTCCACTCCTCGTCTGTATATCCGAGCTCGGTCTCAGACCCGGCAAAAGGCAGCACATTCCACCCGATCGGCCGGGCGTAGAGATCGCCGCCGGGGTCGCTCCAGCCACCACTAACCAGGGTGGCGCGGTCGCGACCGAGCAGATCGACCTGGCGGGAAAGCTCGTCGATGCCGCGTTGACCCGAGCCGGAGACGGATTGATATGAGGTCGCAACCATCCTCTCCAGCCCGGCCGCTCGATGGAGGGGGCCGACGGCCACCATCAGGGCCATGGTCGTGCAGTTGGGATTGGAGACGATCCCTCGATGCGACCCGATTGCGTGGTCGTTGACGCCGGCTACCACCAGAGGGACCTCCGGATCCCGGCGGAAGGCAGAAGAGTTGTCCACGACGATCGCCCCGGCGGTCACGAAAGCCGGAGCGAAGGCCCGGGACCGATCGGCGCCGGCCGAGAACAGGGCGATGTCGATTCCGGAGGGATCGGCGTCTTCCAGATTCTCGACCTTGATCTCGCCCCATCGGGTCGACACGGTCGAACCGGCCGATCGAGCCGACGCCAGGAGTCGCAGCTCGGCAAGTGGAAAATCGCGCTGGCTGAGAACTTCGATCATGGTCCGACCGACGGCTCCGGTCGCTCCGACCACGGCAACCCGGCGATCGCTCATGCTCCCACCTCAGCATTGACCATCGGCGGGTCGAAAGCGTCGTGCAGGGCCCGAACGGCATCATCGACCTGGCTGCCCCTGACGATGCATGAGATGCGAATCGTGGAAGTCGAGATCATTTCGATGTTGATGCCCGCATCCGACAGGGCCCGGAAAACGCCTGCGGCGACCCCCGGATGCGACTTCATTCCGGCTCCGATCAGGGACACCTTGCCGACGTTCTCGTCGATCTCCACCCCGGCTGCTCCCAATTCGTGGGCGACCTTGCCAGCCACTTCGGAGGCATTGGACGCTGACTCCCTGGGAACGGTGAAGCTGATGTCGGTCAGACCGTCGTGACCGACGTTCTGGACGATCATGTCGACATTGATCCCCCGCTCGGCCAGGGGCTCGAAGAGGGCGGCCGCAACTCCCGGTTGATCGGGCACCCCGCGCACGGTGACCTTGGCCTCGGAGCGGTCATGGGCGATCCCTCTGATTATGGCTTGCTCCAACGTGGCCTCCTTGACCCAGGTTCCGGAACCCCGGTGGAAAGACGATCGAACATGTATGGGTGTGTTGTAACGACGGCCGACCTCGACCGACCGGGTCATCAGGACCCCGGCTCCCGACGCCGACAATTCCAGCATCTCGTCGAAGGAAACCTCGTCGAGTTTTTTGGCACCGGGCACGATCCGGGGATCGCTGGTGAAGACACCGTCCACATCGGTGTAGATCTCGC
>DATEEG010000025.1:0-7879 GCA_035281305.1 Acidimicrobiia bacterium
GGAGGACGCGGCGGCGATAGGCGCCAGTGGCTCGAAAGTCGTCGATCGGGGAGGCTGCACGGGCCAGTAACTCCCCCGCTTCGGCCACAGCCCCGCCTTCCAGCCGCGATCCGGTCAAGACTGCTTCAGCCTCGACCGCCCGGAAGGGACGCGGACCCACCGAGCAAACCGCGACACGGGCATCCTCTACCGTCGCCCCGTCCTCTCCGAGAGTCAGGCGGGCCGCCAGCCCGACCAGAGCGACTTCCATTGCGCTCCGCGGCCCGACTTTCAGATACACCTCGCCGGTCCGCGGCGGCGGCAATTCCAAATCGATCCCCGTCAATAGCTCGTCGGCTTGTCGGGCAGTGAGCCGCCGGCCGAGCAGAAACTGGTCGAGCGGCATCGACCTCCGACCCTTCGGCGAAGCGAGGCCAACGACGGCGTCTGCCATCAACAGCGGGGGGACGGTGTCGGCTGCGGGCGAGGCGTTACAGAGGTTGCCACCCAAGGTGCCGGCCTCTTGCGTCTGCCATCCGCCCACGGTCGCGGCTGCTTCCGCCAGCGCGGGGAGGTGGCGGCGGATCTCGTCGTGGCGGACGAGCCGGCGATGCGTGGTGAGGGCACCGATTGCAATTGATCCATTGACGGTGATGCCACCCAGCTCGGGAATCTTCTGGATATGAAGAAAAACGGAAGGATTGATCTCCCCCCGCTGGTATTGGATCATCAGGTCGGTCCCGCCGGCGAGAATGCGAGCGTCATCCCCGAACTCGTCGAGAACCGCCAGCGCCTCCGCCTCACTCCGACATGAGCGGAACTCGATCTGACCTGACCGGGTCAGGGCGGCTCGCTCGCTCATGCGGCGACTGCCGAGGTGTGGTGGGCCAAAGCCTGCCAGCGACCTTGTCGGTGAATCCATACCGCCGTAAACCACAGAGTGCGGTCGACATCGTCTCGCCCGCCGGGCGCTTCGTAGCTGCCGTGGACGATGGCCAGATCCCCGAACCTTCTCACCCCCAGGTTCCCGACGTGCGTGGGAACTCGTTCGGGTGGAACCGCCGCAACGTAAGGCTCGTAGTCCGCTTTCCCTCGAACCTTGCCGAGATAGTCGATGTAGACCCAGTCCGTGGACAGCACCCGTTCGAAGAAGTCCCCGGGGTCGGGCCCCACCCGAGCGAACCAATCCTGGTAGAGCTGGGTGAACTCGCGAGTGAGCTCGTCTGGCTCCGACACCGCCTGCCCCTGCTCAGGCGGTGTCACGCCGGGCCCAGGCGTCGACGGCCACCGCGGCCAGGATGATCGCCCCTTGAAAGATCTGCTGGAAGATGGGGTTGATGTTGAGGAGGTTGAAGCCATTGCGAACCAACGCCAGCAGCAACAGCCCCAGCACGGTCCTCCAAATCGCCCCTTCCCCTCCCAGAATGCTGGTGCCTCCTATCACGATGGCGGCGATGGCCGAGATCTCTAATCCCGCCCCGGCGTCGGCTTGGCCGGTTGCCACCCTGGAACTGGAGAGTATTCCGGCCAGCCCCGCCCCCAGGCCGCTGATGGCAAAGGTGGCGGACCGGACCAGGTCGATGCGCACTCCCGCCAATCGGGCGGCTTCCTGGTTGCCTCCGGCCGCGAAGATGTAGCGACCGAAGGTGGTGGCCCGGAGCAGGAAGCCGGTGATCAGGATGACGCCGACGAACATCCACACCGAGTACTTGATCCCGAGAAGGCCTCCCCGGCCGAGCGTCGCATAGGAAGGCTCGGTCACTCGCACCAATAGCCCGCCGGTGGCGGCGATGGCCAGACCTCTGATCATGATTCCAGTCGCCAGAGTGGCAATGATTGCGTTGATGCGTCCCACGGTCGCCAACAAACCGTTGAGCATCCCGAGGACCAGCGCCACGGCAACCGCCAGTCCCATCGCTCCCCAGACTCCCAGGGTGTCAACCGTCTCCGCGGCCACGATTCCTGAGAAGGCGAACACGGCCCCGGTGGAGAGATCGAGCCCGCCAGCGATCAGGACCAGGGTTCCGGTACAGGCGATGATCCCGATGGCGGCTTGCTGATCGAGGATATTGAGAAGGTTGCGGGTCGTCAGAAACGCGTCGGTGGAGAGGGCCAGCGCGGCGAAAAGGGCGACAAAGCTGAAAACGATCCCGTAATCGCGCAACGCCGAAATCCGGCTGGGACGCCGAGTGGTCGGGAGGAGAGGTGGATCAGCCACTCTGTCCGTCATGGTTTGAAGCCAACATCTCGTTCCCAGATCTGGTAGCGAAGGCTGCCTCCAGCACCGATCGTTCCTCGATGGAGTCCCCAGTCAACTCTGACACGATCCTGCCCTCGCGCACTACCAGGACTCGATGGGCGAGCCCGATGACCTCCTCCACTTCCGATGAAATCAGGAGGACGCCCAGGCCCTCCCCTGCCAGCCGGACGATTAGTTCGTAGATCGATCGCTTCGCCCCGACGTCAACTCCGCGGGTGGGTTCGTCGACAATGAGTAGCCGCGGGCGGCGGAACAGCGAGCGGGCGAATAACACTCGTTGTTGGTTGCCTCCGGAGAGGTTCGCCACCCTGGTCTTGAGAGTGGCGGGCCTGATGGCCAGGCGATCGACAATCTGTTTGGCCTCCGCCTCCTCCTGGTGTCGGCGGAGAATGCCGGCGTTGGACAGATGGACGAGATGGGAAAGGGTGACGTTCTCGCGCACCGGCCGGGAGAGAAAGAGGCCCTGGTCTTTCCGCGACTCGGGCAGGAGCGCGATCCCTTGGTCAATGGCGTCACGCGGGCTGCGAAAGACCACGACTTGACCGTCCCACCGAATCTCACCCCCGGTGGGCCGATCCACCCCGGTCAGCAGCCGGGCGATCTCGGTCCGGCCGCTGCCGATCAGTCCAGCTAGGCCCACGATCTCACCCTCGCCTATCTCAATGTCAACGCCGTTGACTGCCGGGGGACGGGTCAGTCCTCGAGCAGCGAGCAGCACCGGGGCACTTTCGGAGGGCAACTGCTTGGGAGGAAAGGCGAGATCACCGGGTCGACCGAGCATCGCCGTCACCAGGCTCCCGGGGGTCTCCTCGTCCGCGGCCCCAGTTCGGACCAGCCGCCCGTCTCGAAGGATCGAAACCGCATCGGCCACGGCCAGAACCTCGTCCAATCGATGGGAGATGTACAGAATCGTGATCCCACGGTGGCGGAGCGCACGGATGGTCTCGAGAAAGACCCTGACATCGTCAGCGGGCAATGCCGCGGTTGGTTCGTCCATGACGATCAGCTGAGCGCGACGGGCGAGTGCCCGCAGGATCTCCACTTTCTGGCGCTCGGAGACACGGAGAAGTCCGACTTCAGCCTCGGGCTTGGCAGCCAATTCCTCGAAGCCCACCTCCCGGGCCAACTCGGCACCGAGGGCGTTAAGCCCCTTCCGATCGATTAGGCCACGACGCCTGGGCTCCATCCCCAGCAGCACGTTTTCGGCGATCGACCGCTTCGGTTCGAGCGTGAGCTCCTGGGCCACGATCGTGATGCCATGGGAGAGGGCATCGCGCGGATTCCTCCAACGAACCTTGCCGTCCCCATTCACCCTCAGCTCCCCGTCATCGGGCTGGATGACACCCGCAAGAATCTTGCCGAGGGTGGACTTGCCAGCGCCGTTCTCGCCGACGAGGCCATGAACCGAGCCGTGATCGATCGTGAGGTCGATGTCGGTTAGAGCTTCGACTGCGGCAAAGCGCTTGGTGATTCCACTCAGCTCGACGCGCATCGGGACGGGCGACCCTACCTAGCCGAGACGTCCGCCGCTGCTTAGCCCTCCCATTGGCATTCGAACTGTGAAACCGTATCGGCGGTGAGAAGCAGCGGGAACCCGCTCTCGGCCTGAGCGTCGAGCCCCTGGGGTTCGGTGATCTCTCCCCGCACCCATCCAATGGCGATCTCAGCTCCGAGCACTCCCTCGTTCCTCGGCACATCGAGAGTCGTCCCGAACCAGCGGCCATCGGTAACGGCGCTCACGCCCGGACAGCTGCCTCCTCCGCCTATGAGCAGAATGTCCTCGCCCGGCGTCAATCCGGCGTCGGTTACGGCGATCTCGGCTCCACTGGTCATCTGATCCCCGCTCGTGGCGAGAACCTCAAGTTCGGGGTTGGCTAAGAGGATGTCTTGGGCGATCGCCACCGCCGGGTCAGCGAGGTAGCCTCCCCCATCCTGGTAAGCAACGAGCTGAATATTGGGATTGTCGGCGACGATCTGGTCGAGGCGCTCTTTGATCTTGACTTCAAAGTCGATCGTGGCCACTCCCGCGATCCATCCCACCCGGCAGGGATCGACGTTCTCGCAGGCGGCCAAAAGGAGGTCGGTGATGCTGTCGGCTCTGACGGTTCCCGGCGTCATCACGGTCCCGGCCTGGCCCTCGATCTGGGGTTGGCTCGTCGTGAGATCCGGGCCCAGGGCTAGGTCGGTATTGACTACGGCGATGCCGGCCGCGATCGCCTCTTCGGCGGCTGGGACTAAGGCGACAGGATCTAGGGGTATGACGATGAAGGCGTCGAAGGTGCCTTGGGCGATCGCGTCTTGCATTTGATTGAATTCCAAAGTGGCGTCGAACCCGGTGTCGAAGCGCGTGATTTCCGCCCCTTCGCGAGCGGCTACCTCCTCCATGCCTTCGATCGTGGCCGCCACATAGCTGTTAGCCAAGGGGGCAAAGAAGGCAATCTGGACGGGTTCTGCCTCCGCGGCGGCGGTTGTAGTCGGTTCCTCGGTGGTGGTAGCTGCCGGGGCGGTGGTGGTAGCGGCGGGGGCGGTGGTGGTGGTCTCGGCCCCCCCATCTCCGCATGCGGCCACTGCGACCATCAGTACCGCGAAGAGAACCCCAAACCTGCGATCGAGCAATCTTTTCATGTCTCCTCCCAAGCTGAGCCAGCCCAGTGCTGGGGAATGCGACCCAGAAAATAATATAGCATTCGACCAACTGCAGGCCTCCGGGCCGACGGGTGTGGCGGAGGGTTGTTGAGGGAGGTAGCGCCATGTTGCTGGAAGGAAAGGTCGCCGCAATAACCGGAGCGTCGAGAGGCATGGGCGCTGCCTTCGCCGAACGATTCGCCAGCGAGGGTGCCGCTGTGAGTCTCGCCGCTCGAGACGTCGGTCTGCTCGAGAAGTTGGCAGCGAACCTAGAGGAAAAGGGAGCCCGGGCTCTCGTCACGCAATGTGACGTGACCGACATCGACGCGGTCGATCGATTCGCCACCTCCACGCTCGATCAGTTCGGCCAAGTCGATGTTCTTGTCAACAATGCCGGAGCACTGGCATTTGCCTCATTCCTGGACGAAACCGACGAGCAATGGAACCAGATGCTCGACGTCAACCTCAATAGCGCTCGATGGGTAACGCGAGCTTTTCTCCCCTCGATGATCGATCACGGAGGGGGAAAGGTGATCTTTATGTCGAGCAATGCCGCCAAGAAGGGCTTCGTGAACGATGCCGGCTATTCGGTCGCCAAGGCCGGGCTGATGGCATTGACCAAGGTGTTGGCCGTCGAGTACGGGACCAAGGGCATAGAAACCTTCTGTGTCCATCCGGGCTTGGTGGCCGACACCGACATGGGTGAGTCGGTTGTCGCTGATCACATTCAGCGTCCCGAGTTCGGCGGCAACCGCCAAAAATTCTGGGATTGGGCCAATCCCCTCTCACCCACCGGTTTCCATCCGAGCGTCCAGGAGATCGTCGACCTGGTCACGTTCCTGGCATCGCCCGGCAGCACTGTGTTGCACGGCACCTGCATCACGGCTGACCACGGCTTCACTCCCTACTAGTGGGGCAATGAGCTCGTCAGGACGAGGCGTGGGCTCTCCCGATCGTCGTGACGCGGCGGTGGTGTCCCGGGTTGAGCGGGCATACCAGGGACTGCGAAAAGCCATCATTGACGGAGACTTTCCGCCCGGAAGTCCGTTGCGGGTCGACCGGCTGGGTCGCGCGTATGGAGTCAGTCTGATTCCGATTAGGGAGGCACTCAGAAAGCTCGAAGTCGAGCGGCTGGTCGAAGCAATTCCCAACAAGGGGGTGAGGGTTGCCCCGATATCGCTCGACGACCTGCAAGATGTCTACGCCACCAGGATCACCCTGGAGCTTCAGGCCCTACGGCAGGCATGGCCGCGGATGGATCGAAGATTCATCACCGAAGTTCGCGGCGTCAGACGCCGGATGGTCGACTCCTTGCGCGAGCCTGACCCCACGTCTGCCTACGAATTGCATCGCCAAGTTCACTTCGCGATCTACGAGCGCTCGGAGTCCCCTTGGCTGATGCATCTGATCGAGATCTTGTGGAGCCACACCGAGCGCTACCGACGACTGGTCGCGCGCCTGGGGACCTTTATCGACGAGGGACGCGATCTCCACGGACGGATCCTTGATGCGATCGCCGATCGTGATCTCAAAGGGGCATGCTCGGCCCTGCAACGCGACCTCGAGCGAACCCCCAACCTGATTCTGGCGGCCGAAGAGCTCGTGACCCCAAGGAAGTCGGGGGAGAACCAAGACCCGCTACCGATTACTTGAACGACCTCTTACATCCGGCTTAAGACCTCGCCGGCGGTGAGCTCGATGATCTCGGCAGCTCTTTCAGCAGGGGTAGGGAACAATGCCACCGAATCGGCGCCAGCGTCGATCAGGTTTTGGATCTTGGCAAGGACCTCGGTTGGGCTTCCAGCGATGGCCAAGTCATCGACCCACTCATCCAGGATCGCAGCTGGCTCGAATGGTGGGCTGGGGAGGCGGTCCGAAATCTCGGCTAGATCGGTCAGGGCGTTGCGGCCACCTGCGCCGAGGTGAAAGGCCAGCATCGCCCGGGCCGCTTCTTTTGCTCGGGCCGCGGAGTGATCCACCGAATAAATAGCGAACGCCGTCACCTGATGGTCGCCCGTTCGGCCGCCGCGTTGCCGCCCGGTCGCGATGCGCTCTCGAGCCCAGCGGACGTATTTCGGTCCGCTCAGCACCGACAGCACCGACCCGTCGGCGATTTCGCCGGAAAGCTCCAGCATTTTGGGGCCGATCACCCCCAGGTACAGCGGGATCGACTCGCTCTGGGGGTATTCCAACCGCACTCGATTGAACTCGAAGATCTGCCCCGCCGCGGTCAACTCGTCACCTTCGAGCAAACGACGGACTGCGGTGACGCAATCTCGAACTGCGGCGAGTGGCGAGTCGGGAAGCAGACCCATTTGTCGCATCCACGCTGGTACACCCAGTCCGATTCCGGGGAGGAACCGCCCCGGGAATGAACGGGCCAGAGTGGAAATCTCCATCGCCAGAAGCGCCGGGTGGCGGACCAGTGCCGACACCACACCTAAACCCACCCGAATTCGGGACGTCGCCCCCAGTGCAATCGCGGCCCCGGAGATACCCCCAGTAAAGAAGAAGTCCTCGGCCAGCCAGAGATCGGCGAAGCCGGCTCCTTCCGCCTGCTGAGCTGCGCTCGCCAACTGGTCGGGGCCAAGCGAGCTACCGATAACCAAGCCTATCCTCGTCGCCACAACTGCCTCGTTCGACCGTTGGACGAAGGTTAAAGGTGCTCAACAGCCCAGGGCTTTCGCTAACCCAGGCAGTCCGAGCGTGCATTGGCTCGGGTATAGCTGCGCCAGCTCCGGCCGCTATGTTGCTCCCACAATCACCAGTGCCCGTTGGGGCATGAGGCTCGATTTCGTGGGCATGGAGACTGACATGTTGCGAGCGTTGCCAGGGATGCCAGATATCACTCTGGAAACAAATGTCCCCTCGACCATGCGCGACGGGACGATCCTGCGGGCCGACATTTATCGGCCCCGATCGACGGCTGATCTCCCGGTGCTGCTGATGCGGTTGCCTTATGACAAGCGGACCGCGGCCTCGGCCTTTGGCCAGTCGCATCCGTCGTGGTATGCC
>DATEEG010000026.1:0-6603 GCA_035281305.1 Acidimicrobiia bacterium
TGGATGATCGACCACGGTCTCGGGCCCTGTGCGATGGTCGGGCACTCCTTGGGTGGTTCCGCCAGCCTGATCGCAGCCAGCCGGGTGCGAACGGTTCGGGCGGTGGTGACCATCGGTGCCCCTTCTCGTCCTTCCCACATCCTCAGCTTGATCGACGATGGGTCTCAGACCGGAACCGGCGTAGCAGGATGTGTCGTGGCCCGCATCGCCGGCCGCGCCTTTCCGGTTTCGTTAAAGCTGCTGGAAGACCTCGATCGCTACGACCAGGAGCGAGTCGTGGCGAGCCTGAACCGGCCGCTACTGGTCCTTCATTCCCCGGAGGACGAGGTTGTCCCGGTGGCCGAAGGAGAGCGGATCTTTCAACAGGCGGCGCAGCCGAAAGCCTTTGAGCCACTCTCCGGCGCTGACCATCTGCTGACGAATCCGGAGCACGGCAAAGTCGCCGGTGCCCTTGTCACCGCGTTCCTGGATCGGATGCTCTGAGATCTCAGCTGCCGCGAACTTCCCGGAACCTGGCTGAGGGTGGTTTCGTTGCGCTGACCGTCTCGGTTGTCCCGGGCCGGGCGAGACGTCAGTCGCCCCGCCTCAACCGGGAAAACCTGCCAACCGGGGTTGCCAGCCGCTGATCACCCTCCGTCGACCAGCGCCCATGGATGGGAACCCCATACCACCGCGAAGGGTGAGTCCGAAGGTTCGACGTCGCTGAAGGTGAGCTCTTCTCCGTCAAACTCCCACCGGGCGTTGACAGTGTCGACGTTGTCCGTGGCTTCGATGCGGTCTCGAAACACGGTGTAGCTAGCGGCGAAGCCGACCTCTTCGTACGGGTCGAGGATGGTTAGCTCGCCAGAGGCGAAGATCATCGTGAAGACCCCGACGGTCCCACCGTCCACCCCCGCCCAGTCGTCGGTAGTCAGAGTCGCCTGATATCGCCCGTCGGGGATCAAGGCTCCAACCTGGCCGGTTGTAGAGGTATCGCTGGCGGTCGCCGTCCCCGGACAGGTGGACGATTCGACTGGCGAGGCGAATTCTTGCTTGAGGCTGGCGATCGCTCTGAGGTGTGTCCTCGTCCCGGGTTCGATCTCCAGGTCGGTGTAAACCGGCTCGAACGCGGCCCGCATCGCCGCCAGATCGGCCTCAGAGGCGACTGCCAGGATCATGCCCTCCTCACAAATGGCAGCGACCGCAGCGTCGTCTTCGGCCCTGGACTCGAGGAGAGCGCCCGGAGCGGCTGCCGCAGCGGAATCGCGCAAAGCAGCCTGTTGAGTGTCGGTGAGCGAAGCGAATACTTCGGGGTTGGCGAAGATCACCAGCGGGCGGGGCCAGAGATTGAGGTTGCCGGTGACGTACCCGGCTGACGACCCGTAATGGTTGCCTGCGATCGAGCTGAGTTGTTGCTCATACCCGTCAAGACCGTCGAGTGAGGCCCCAGAAGGAACCGCTTCGGGAGTGGCGCCGAGAGCGCTGAGTGAAGCAGCGGCGACACCTGACGCCTGAATGCCTACAACCATGTTCTCGAAGTCAGTTGGCCGCAAGAAAGGCTTGGACACCCCGAGCACCCTCCGCATGGGGCCGGGGAGCACACCGATCCCGACCAGATCCACCGTCGTAAGTCCTGTCAGCATTCGCTCGGGGACTCCTGCTTCGAATACGGCACCCTGGAGGTCATAGTTGTCGATCAGCATGGGTGCTACCAAGGCCTGAAAGTTGTTGATACCAACCGTGTCGAACGCGCGAGCACCTACCCACGCCAGGTCGATTTTGCCCTCCATGACATCCTCGATGGTGCCCGCCTCGTAGTCGGCCTCCCCGTGACGCCATGGGGATACAAACTCGATCTCGAGGCTCCCATCGGAACGTCGGGTGACCTCCTCGGCCCAGTTCACCAACTGAGGAGGCGGAGCGCCGTCGTTGGGTTGGGCCATTCTCAGGACTGTTGGGTCGGCGAGGCCCGCTCCTCCCGCCCTGTCGTCGTCAACCGTGATCTCGCTCGCAGTACCGCATGCGGAAACGACCAGAGCAACTGTCAGAAACGCCGTGCTCACCAACCTGCGGGTGGGTCGACTCATGAGCATGATTTACCGTCCTTTCGTCGATGATGCGAACGTAAGGCATCGAGTCCATCGATACATCGGGGTGCACGCTCACTGTTTCGCTCGTGCGGTCAGGGTTTCCCCTGGAGTCACGTGCCTCCCCACCACCCGGAGCCAGGATGTCCGTTCGTCGAATAGGGATTACCCCAAGGCAATCGCGCCGTTGATGCGCGACAATCCCGTCGTGCTGGCTCGATTTGCGATCGGCGCAGGCGGCCTGGCGCTCGGAATGATGTCGCTGGTTTTCGCTCGCACCAACGAGTGGTTCTTGTTCAGCGAGGCTTCGCCGGTCGATGCGGCGGTCTGGGTCGTCGCCGGCTGGCTGTTGCTGGCCGGTGGCGTCGTATTCGGAACGCGTCGGAAGTCGAACCGCGTGGTTCCCCTGCTCGTCGCCGCAAGCTGTGTTTGGCTTATAGCCGGGTGGGATCTTCCGAGAACACCTTCCGCACCCGCATTCACAATTGGATTGCTTGCCACCGGTGCCTGCCCGCCGCTGATCGGATGGGTGATGCTCGGCTATCCGACGGGAAGGCTCGCCGGGTGGGTCGAAAAGACCTCAGTTGTTGCTGCGTTGACAGCGGGTGTCATCTTGCTCGGGTTGGCTGGCAATCTCTTCTTTGATCCACAAGCGACTGGTTGCACCCAGTGTCCCGACAACCTGATGCTCCTCACCCACGATCCCGCGGCCGTCGTCTTGCTCGGTCGAATTGGATTGGTGTCGAGTGCCTTGACAGTGGTGGGGCTGGTCGCTGTCGCCTGGTCGAGCTTCGTTCGGGCGAGTGGACCACGTCGTCGGGTGGTAGCCCCGCTCTATTTGACTGCCAGCGCCTATTTGCTCGCCGCAACTTCGAGTTACGTCGCCGGGGTCGATCGAGGGTTTGTCGGGAGCGATCCGTTGCAGCGACGTTTGTGGTTGGTCCAGGCTGGTGCGCTCGTCTCCGTCGGACTGGCCGCTGGTTGGACGAGTGTGAGGGTTAGACGCACTCGGTCCCAGTTGGCCCAAATCGTGGTCGAACTAATCGAGAAGACAACCACCGGGGGCCTTCGTGATGCGCTGGCCCGGACGCTTGACGATCCTGAGCTAGAGCTCGCCTACCCAATTGCTGATGGGAGGTTTGTCGACAGTTCCGGTCGACCGATCGCAATCCCGTCAACGGGCGGCCGGTCGGCGACAGCGCTGATTCGGGATGGAGGCACTGTGGGAATCCTCGTGCACCGACCCGGCTTGCTCGATGATCCCGATCTGGTCATGGAGGTGGCCTCGGCAGCACGGCTCGGGCTGGAGAACGAACGTCTGCAGGCCGATTTGCGAGCTCAAGAGGAAAGTATTCGGGTCTCGAGGGCGCGGATCGTCGTCACTGCCGACTCAGAGCGACACCGACTAGAACGCGATCTGCACGACGGGGCCCAGCAGCGGCTAATCGCCCTCCTGCTCGGTCTGAGACTGGTACCAATCGAGTCGGCACCATCGGGTGGGGGCGATGTGAATAGCGGCCTGGAGGCGGTGGTCACCACCGTGCAACGCGCGATCGACGAGTTACGGGCAGTGGCTCACGGTGTTCACCCTGCGGTGCTTTCCGACGAGGGCTTGGCAGCTGCGATCGAAGCGCTAGCCGAGGAAGCAATTCTGCCGTTGACGATCGATTCCCTTCCTGAAGAGAGATATTCCGCCGCGGTTGAGAACGCGGCCTACCGCCTGGTAGCCGAGACGGCGAAGGCAGGGGCGACCCGGGTGCGCGCGGTCCGTCGGGACGGGAACCTGATCATCGAAATGGCGGCCTCCGGCCCTCCCGAGCGAATCGTGGAGCTCGAGGATCGCATCGGCGCGCTCAATGGAGCCATCGCGGTCCGAGAACGACCCGGTGGGGCGGTTGACCTCCGTGCCGAGATACCGTGCGGTTGATCATCGCCGACGACTCGATGCTGTTGCGCGAGGGTCTGGCGCGTCTCCTGGCCGAGAAGGGCTTCGATGTAATCGGCACCGTCGAAACGGCGACTGATCTGCTGAGTCGGGTCGCCATCGATCGTCCGGATGTGGCGATCGTAGACATCAAGATGCCTCCCACCTACACCGACGAAGGGATCGTCGCCGCCCAGGAGATCCGCACTCGCTATCCGACGATCGGTGTCCTGGTTCTGTCGCAGTACCTGGACGCGCATTACGCAGTTCGCCTGCTCGAGGAGGTGCCCGAGCGCGTGGGGTACCTGCTGAAAGAGCGGGTTTCGGACATCGCGGTAGTGCGAGATGCACTGCGGCGCATTTCTGAAGGGGAGTGCGTCATCGATCCAACGATCGTTTCGCGTCTCGTCCAGCGCCGGCGCGCTCGAGGCCCCGTCGATGAGTTGACTGACCGCGAGCGCGAAGTAATGACGTTGATAGCCGAAGGAAGAACGAATCGAGCGATCGGAGACCGCCTGTACCTGAGCGCGAAGACCGTTGAGGCACATGTTCGGAACATCTTTGTCAAGCTCGGGTTTCAGGAGTCCCCCGACGACCACCGTCGAGTCCTGGCCGTCCTGGTGTGGCTCAGGGCGAATGAAGGGCACATCTGACATGGGGAGATTCCAACGAGGAGGTGATCGCAGGCGATGGACCTACCGACGATCCTGATCGTGGACGACAGCGGTGACTTCCGGTCTTTGGCGCGCCGCTTGTTGGATGCGGGAGGCTTCCATGTGATCGGCGAGGCCGAAGATGGCGCGTCCGCGATACGGGCGGCTCATGAGCTATCCCCCGATGTTGTTCTCCTGGACGTGGTGCTTCCCGACATCGACGGTTTTGCTGTGTGCGCTGCCTTGACCGGGAGTGATCGTTCACCGGTGGTGATCATGACCTCGAGCCGGGGGGTGTCGACGTATCGTCGGCGCCTCAGGGAGTGCCGAGCGCGTGGTTTCGTGCCAAAAAGTCAACTGACAGCAGCGGCCATCACCGCCCTGGCCAGCTGATATTCGTGGGAGTTTCGCGGATTCTGCTTTTGGCGGCGGGCATCGGGCTGGCGATTTTCGCCGAACTGGTCTCCTACGACGCCGGTGATGACTTGGCCCTGACGGTGGTGGATGGCACCGTTGGGCTCGTCATGATTGCGTCCGGGGTGATCGTCTGGGACCGACGACCCGGGAGTCGGGTCGGACCACTAATGGGAGTCTCAGGTCTGGCTTGGTTCGCCGGAAACTTCTTTCCCGGTCTCGTTTTCCTTCACCGCGGGCCCCTGGTCCACCTCCATATCTCCTATCCAACAGGACGCCTGCGCTGGTGGGCCGCCCGGGTCACGGTGTTACTGGCCTACGTGGGGGCCGTCACCGACGTCTTGGCCCGCAACGATTGGGCGACGCTCGGACTGGCCGCTCTGGTGGGAGCGGTTGCGATCGCTGGGTTCGTTCGAACGTCGGGCAAGGCAAGGCGAGCCGGGATACCCGCACTCGTAGCGGCACTGTCATTTGTTACCGCCCTGGCGCTGGGGGCGGTCAATCGACTGGCCGGCTGGCAGGCCGACCGTGGCGTGTTGTGGGTGTACGAAATCGTGGTGGCCGGTGTGGCGACCGTTCTGCTCGTGGATCTTCTCCGCGGCCGATGGGCCGACGCGGTGGTCGCCGACCTCGTCGTGGATCTCGGCACCCGGTCGGACACCGGGACCCTCCGCGACAAGCTGGGCCGCGCCCTGGGAGATCGATCTCTGGTCCTCGGCTATTGGCTGGCGGAGGAATCCCGCTACGTCGATGACGACGGACGCCAGGTCGATCCGACCCGGGTCGGCAATGGTCGTGTGGTGACGCCTGTTGTCCACGACGGTCAGCCACTAGCGGTGTTGGTCCATGACATCGCCGTCCTCGACGACCCCGACTTGGTCAGTGCGGTCGCGGCCTCGGCGCGACTGGCCATCTCGAATGCACGCCTGCAGGCTCAGACACGGGAGCGGATGATCGAACTGGCGGCATCCCGCCGGCGAATCGTCGAGACGGGCGATGCCCAAAGACGTCAATTCGAGCAAGATATACGCGAAGGCGTTCAAACCCACCTCGACGATGCCGCGAGCCGGCTTCGTGATCTGCGACAGCGAGTTGACGGCGCCGCCCTCGACTCTCTCACCGAGATTGCGCTCGAACTCGACGGCACGCGTGCAGAACTGGAAGAGTTGGCGCGAGGAGTACATCCCCGGGCCCTGACCGAAGATGGTCTGGCGGCCGCTCTCGTGACGCTTCGAAGTGGGTCGACGCTGCCGGTAGCCCTTGACGTGGCATCTGTTCGGCTCCCTGCCACCGTCGAGGCTGCGGTTTACTTCGTTTGCTCTGAGGCCGTTGCCAACGTCGCCAAGCATGCTCAAGCCACTCGGGTCACCATTGAAGTCACTGTGAACAATGGCGAAGTGACAGCCATCATCTCCGACGATGGCGGGGGGGCCGCAGACCCAAGTCGCGGATCAGGTCTACGTGGCCTGGCCGACTGGGTTGAGGCCCTGGGAGGAACGCTCACCGTCGAGAGTGAGACGGGAAGTGGAACCAGGGTTCGAGCGAC
>DATEEG010000027.1:0-3677 GCA_035281305.1 Acidimicrobiia bacterium
CTGTTCGGGGCCGTACTCGCCTTCCTCTACGTGAATCGTGGCACCGACCAGATCGTCACCGGATTGATGTTCAACATCTTCGCCGTGGGGCTGACGGGGACGTTGCACTCCTTGTATCTGGCCGGGCAAAACGGGGAGACCCTGCCAGGAATCACCCTCCCAGGGATCAGCTCGATTCCCTGGATCGGCACCATCCTCAACAAGCAGAACCTGATGCTCTACTTGGCGCTGGCCTTAGGCTTCGGCGTCTGGTACCTGCTCAATAAGACCTGGTACGGGCTGTATGCCCGGGCGGCCGGGGAGCGTCCCTTAGCAGCCGAGTCTGGCGGTCTGAATGTCCTTCGACTCCGGTATCCGGCCGTAATCGTGGGGTCGGTATTGGCCGCCCTGGGCGGCTCGGCTCTCGTCTTGTCGACCTCGGGCGGATTCGTGCCCGGGATGACCGCCGGTCGGGGGTTCATCGCCCTGGGGGTGGTGGTGCTCGCGAAGTGGCGGCCATTGTTGATCACCATCTATGCGCTTGGCTTTGGATTGACGCAAGGCCTTCAGTTCCTCGCCGGTCAGGTGGCTGCGCTCGAGTCGGTACCCAAGCAGTTCTGGGTCGCTCTCCCCTACATCGTCACGGTGATCGCAGTGGTCCTCGCTCCCGGTTCGACCTATCCCGCCGCGGTGGGGATTCCATACCGGCGGGCCGGCGCTTAATCCCCCTTTTCTCGGCCATCCCCCATTTGATGTCGGTAAAGTGCATCGAGTGCTGCTGCACGCAGCGACCCTAGAACTCGGAGGACCCTATGAACCTGACGAACCCGAGATGGGCTCAGCGATGGCTGCCGGCGATGGTGATGCCGTTGGTCTTGGCGGCGTGTGCCGGTGGCACTGGCGACACCACCACCACGAGCGAAGCGGAGGCTCCCGAGACGACCGCTCCCACCACCGAGACCACGGCCGGACCCGGAACCACTGCGGCCCCGGATGGCCAGGAGTACCGGGTGGCGCTCATCTACCCGGGGACTGCCGACGATCTCTCCTGGTCGAATGCCTGGTTCGACGGAGCGGAACAGGCGATGGAGGCCAATCCGAATATCACCGTGGAGTCGGTTGAGTTGTTGAACGATCCCGCCGCCGTGGTTCAGCAAGGTTCGGCTTTTGCCTCCGAGGGCTACGATCTGATCCTGATCGCCCACGGCGCGATGGTGGAGCCAGCGCTGACGCTGGCCCAACAATTCCCCGACGTGCAGATTTGTCTGGCGCCCTACAACCCGGCCGAGGGCGAGGAGTGGCCGGCGAATCTGTGCTGGGTGGATGTGGCGCAGCACAACGCCAACTTCTTCGCCGGTGCCTTGGCCGCCATGGTCACAGAAACCGGGCACATCGCCTCGCTGAACGGGTTCGCCTTCCCGGCTTTGACTCGTCAGCCCGAGGCTTTCCACCTTGGTGCCAGGTGCGTCGATCCTGGAATCACTTTCACCCAGCAGTACATTGAGACCTGGACCGATACCGGGATTTCAAAGTCGGCGGCCCAGGCGGAGATCGCCGGTGGAGCGGACGTGCTCCTCTCCGCCACCGACTCGGCCGTGTTCGGGATACTGGAAGCCGCCGCCGAGGCCGACACCCAGGTGTGGACGGTGCCGTCCTACTACGAGAGCCAATCGCTCGACCCAGACCATGTCATGACCTCGGCAGTTCATGGTCTCACCTTCGCTTCCCAGGCCATTATTGAGGCCGGAACGGCAGGTGAAATAGGTGAAAGTGCATTCATCGACTTCGACGCCACTAACAATCCCGAGATCAATGCCCCCCTATACGACATTGTTCGGGCCCTGCTGACCGCGGACGACCTGGCCCAGTACGAGGACATCGTGAGCCGGGTGCGCTCAGGCGACATCACCATTCCCGATGAGACCACCGGTGATCCCACGATTGGAACCGAAGGGTCCGGGGGCGAGATCGACCCAGCGTCGATTGGTTGCGGTTGATGGCATGATCGACTCCCGGCGAGGAGGATGAAACATGAAGACCGACATGTACTGCTACATGGAGAATCGGACCAAGCTGACCTTGCCGTCAGGCGTCCCCGATTATCCCAACGCCTTCGACAGCTGGCTTGATCCTGCCCACACCGCCGTTCTCGAGATCGACATGCATCGGGGGCATGTCGGTGAGGATGATCGCCTCACCCTGGCCGTTCCTCGAGCGAGACAGCGGGTTCCCGCGCACAACCGGTTCCAGGCCGAGTGCCGAAGGCTGGGCATCCCCATCATCCACGTCCAGCACTGGCAGCGCCACGGGGGAATCGACGACCTCCACAGCCGGAAGCACAACCGCATGGCCAACTGGCGGGTGCTCTATTACCTCTACGTCGAGGACAACGAGTTGATGGATGAGCACTCCTGGGAGGGAACCAAGTGGCTCGACCTGATCACCGAAGAGGTTGAGGGCGACTACTACATCCGCACCAAGAAACGCCTGTCGGCGTTCTACCCGACTGACTTGGAGTTCCTGCTCCACAATCTCGACGTTCACAACGTGGTGCTCACCGGGACCATGACCGACGCTTGTGTGTTGTCGACGGCATTCGACGCTGCTAACCGCGACTTCCGCGTGATCGTGCCGCGGGACGTCGTTGGTGGCTATTCCGAGGAAGCCGAGCACAGCGCCCTGCAGGTGATCTCCCTCCACCTGGGTCTGGTGGTTGACGCACCAGCCCTGCTGGCCGAGTACTTCGCTCGCGCCGGAATGGAGTTGCCTTCTGACCTGGCGGGAGTCAGCGACATCAACGAGGCGACCGGTCTACTCCAGAAAGCGACGGTGTAGACCACAGCAGGTGGCGGGTGGTTCGGCACGCTCGAGAGACAGGAGAGACCATGGCAAGTGACCGCAAGGCAATCTGGGGTGAGGAGCCGAAGCCGCTCATGCCTTACAGCCCGGCCATCAAGGCGGGTGGGTGGGTGTTCTTCGCCGGCCAACTGGCGTCCGACTTCAAAACCGGTCTGGCGCCCGAAGCCGGCGGCGACGGGCGGAATCCCAATGTGGATAACCGGTTGGAGCTCCAATCGCGGTTCGTTCTGCAGAATCTGAAGCGCACGGCCGACGCCGCCGGCATCGATCTCGGCAGCGACATCGTCCGGATCTATCAGTGGTTCACCTCTCCCTATCCCACCATGGACGAGTTCGCCGAGGGCAACACGTGGCCTCGCATCTCGATCACCCCCTATCTCGACACACGCAACGAGTTCATCTTCGAGCCACGGCCGGCCTCCACCGGGATGGGAATTCGCAGAAACGGCCTGCTAGTAAAGGACACCATCCTCGAAGTGGACATGATCGGGATGGACCCCGAGGTCATTCCCGGGCCCAGTAAGGGAACGGCAGTGCCTGAGGGGACGCCCTCTCCCCTCGCCGGCTACTCACCGGCCATTCAGCGGGGCGATTGGGTGTTCCTGGCGGGCGAAATCCCCGTCGACTGGGTGGGTGACTGGGGTCGGGCCGAGTACTACGGAACACCGAGCGGTGTTGCTCTCAAGGCCAGGACCAACCCCAACTTCTGGTACGACTCCGACGTCGAGCGGCAGACCGACTACACGCTGGAAAAGCAGGCAGCGATCGCAGAGGCCGCCGGTACTTCGCTCGATCGGGCGGTCAAGGCCACCGTCTACCTCGGCCACCCGTCTGAGTTC
>DATEEG010000028.1:0-6216 GCA_035281305.1 Acidimicrobiia bacterium
TTCCTTGGAGAACTCGACAGCCGAATCGAAGCCTGCTTCGGCTCCGTGGGCCACCGCCCAGGCGATCTTGGCAGGTGACCGAGAAGTCACGAATACCCGGGCCCCGCGGGCGACGGCGATCAACATCGCGGCCGACGAAACCCCGCCACCGACACCGACCACGAGCACAGTCTCACCCCTTTGCAAACGGGCCCGGGACAGCATCCGGTAGGCGGTTGCGGTGGCCAAGCCGAAGGTGCCGGCGACATCCCAATCGACGTTCTCAGGACGGCGGAACACGCTGCGGGCCGGCACCGCGATCTTCTCCGCCATGGTTCCCGGCAACCTCTCTCCGAGGATCGTGAAGGCCTTGCAATAGACGATGTCATCCCGGAGGCACGCCTCGCAGCGGCCACATGAGAGAGATGGTTGGATGATCACTTCGTCACCGGGATTCCACACCGGGACGCCCTCACCGACCGCTGCCACCACTCCTGCCCCGTCGGCTCCGGGAATATGGGGAAAGGTCTTGGGGGCCGGCAGGCCGTGGGTGACGAACACATCCAGGTGGTTGAGCCCGGCCACCTTGATGTCGACGATTACCTCGTCGGGCGCCGGCATCGGATCGTCGACCTCTCCCAATCGAAGCGACGCGGGTCCTTTGATGTCGTCGAGGAGCCAGGCGCGCATCGCGGGCAGGGTAGGCGTTACATTCGATCCGTCCCGCGAGAAGGAGGCGCTATGGCAGATGACTTGATACCCACGGTTCGCTCGGTTGTGATCAACACGACTGACGAGGAGCGTCTCGCTGCGTTCTGGGCCGAATTGCTCGGGGTTGAAGTCGCGCACCGCTCTGAGGGCTTCTTGTGGCTGCGCCCGCAGCGACCGGGCGCCTTCTCCATCGCTTTCCAACGGGTGGCGCACCCGACCGAAGGCCGCCGCCGCCTCCATCTCGACACCTCGGTCAGCGACCTGGAAGCAGCGACCGCCCGGATCCTCGCAATTGGAGGCTCCCACGTCGAGGATCACGAGATTCCCGGCTTCGCCTGGCGGGTGATGGCCGACCCCGACGGCAACGAGTTCTGCATCGCCCCCGAAGAGCACTGAGGAAATCCCTCATGACGGGGGAGGAACCTCGGCGCATGGTCCACGAGTACGAGGTGAGGACCCGGTTCTACGAACTAGATCCCTACGAGCACGTCAACCACACCGCCTACTTCGGATACTTTGAATCCGGCCGGGTGGAGGCCCTGGCGGCAGCCGGGTACGGACTCGACGTGATGAAGCAGGCCGGGTTCCAGATCGTGCTGGTCGAGGTGCACGCGCGCTTCTTGATGCCGGCCAAGCTGCACGAGACGCTCCTCGTGACGACTTCTGTGGTCGAGATCACGCGGGCGACGTCGCGCTGGCATCAGGACATGACCCGGGGCGACGATCTTCTCGCCACACTCGATGTGAAAGCCGCCTTCACCAACCTCGACGGACGCCCCACCCGCCCCCCGGAGGGGTTCGCCCGGGCCTTCACCTGAAGAAACCCGAAACCTAATGCTATGGCGTGCGGTTTCCGCCGGATCCTGCATTGAGATTCGAGAAAAGAGGGCTATGCCTGCTGGTTCACGCCCAGGAACTCGGCGACCCAGGGCGTGGCGGGGGCAGCCGCCAGGGTTTCGTAGGGGCCGGACTGGACCACCTTGCCGTCGCGCATTACCGCTAGCCGATCCGAGATGACCCGGGCCTCTTCGTGGTCGTGGGTGACGTAGATGGCGGCGGCTCCCTCCCGGTCCAGGAGGCGGCCGATGTCTTCGACGAGACGTTCCCTCAGCATGCGATCGAGGGCGCCCACCGGTTCGTCCAGCATGACCAGCGGCGGACGCGGCGCCAGGGTTCGGGCGAGGGCCACCCGTTGTTGCTCCCCGCCCGATAGACGGTCGACCCGCCGCAGACCGAAATGCTCCATCCCGACCCACCCCAGCACTTCGGCGACTCGCGCCCGGACTTCTTCGTCGGATACGTTCTTCATGCGGAGGCCGAAGGCCACGTTGTCGGCCACAGAGAGATGGGGGAAGAGCGCATAACTCTGGAACATCAGCCCGAAGCCGCGCTCGTGGACCGGCACCCCGGCCAGGTCTCTGCCGTTGAAGGCGATGCGCCCCGACTCGACCGTCTCGAGTCCGGCGATGGCGCGCAGCAGGGTCGACTTTCCCGAACCCGACGGTCCCAGCAAGGCAACTACCTCGCCGGCTCCGATCTCGAGTGAAACGTCATCGAGCGCGGCCTTGCCACCAAAGTGAACCGATACGTCCTCGACTACGAGCATCAGAACATCCCCGTCTCGGCCCCTCGTACTCGATCGATCAGGAGGACGATGAGCGCTGTCATGGCGGCGAGAACCACCGCCAGAGCCATTGCGGTTGCGAAACTGGAGGAGCCCGGCCGGCCCAGGTAGCGGAAGATCAGCGCCGGGACAGTGGTGCTGGCGGGGCGCACCACAAAAGAGGTGGCTCCGAATTCTCCAAGAGAGACGACGGCCGCAAACCCGGCGCCGACGGCCAGGGCTCGGGTGACGATCGGGAGATCGATCTCGCGCCACACCCGGCCCGGGGACGCCCCTAGCACCGCCGCCGCCTCTCGAAGTTCCCGTTTGATCGAGCGCAGCAGGGGGAGCGTCGCCCGAACGACGAAGGGAATCGCCACCAGAGCGTGAGCCAGAGGGACCATGGCAGCCGTACCCCTCAGATCGATCGGTCGGTCCAGGGCAAGCAGGAACCCGAAGCCGATGGTCACCGCCGAGGTACCTAACGGGAGCATGAGAAGAAGGTCGAACCAGCCGCCGGCTCCACGTTCGGATAGCCATGAGGCCGCCAACCCGCCCACCACCACCGCCAGCAACGAGGCAATCAGGGCGTATCCGAGGGAGTTGCCGATGGCGGGCAGCGGATCCACCGCCGACGGAGTGTCGGTCACGAGCGACCTCCAGCCGATCCCTCCTCCGTCCAGGGAAGCACCTACCAAGCCGACGAGCGGAATCGCCAGCAGTCCGAGCGAAACCGTGAGGATCGCCCCGGCGGTTCTTCGTTGACCTCCCCGTTTGGGAGCCGGCAGCCGGGTCTCGGAGGCAAGGGTCAAGGCCGAGGCCCGCTTCTGGGTGCGGGCGGAAACCACGAGGATGGCGGCCACGGTGACAAGTTGGATCAGTGAGAGCGCCGCCGCGACCGGGAGATCGAGGAAGTTGACTGCCTGCTGATAGATCTCAACCTCGAGCGTGCGGAGGCGACCCTGCCCGAGGACGAGCACAGTTCCAAACGACGTGAAGCAAAACAGAAATACGATGGCCGAGGCCGATGCCAGCGCCGGCTTTATCAGGGGAAGGACAACCTCGCGGAATCGTCTTATGGGCGACGCCCCCAGCACCGCCGCGGCTTGCTCCACCGCCGGGTCGATCCGGCTCCACACCCCGCCGACCGTACGGACGACGACGGCGATGTTGTAGAAGACGTGGGCAGCGATCAGCGCCCCCAACCCGGCGTCGAAGACCGCGAGGAAGGCGGCTCCGACGACGACCGTCGGGAGGACGAATGGAATCGTCACGAACGCCCGGACCAGCGATTTGCCCCGGAAGTTGAAGCGGGAGACCACCCACGTCAGCGGCAACGCCGCCATGACGGTGAGAACCGTGGAGAGCGAGGCTTGCCACAGCGTGAACCAGGCTGCCTCGATGAATCGCCGTCTCGTGAACGCGTCGATCCAGCCTTCACCGCCCAGCGACAGCCACAAGATGCGAATGAGTGGATACAGGAAGAAGTAGCCCAGGAAAAGAATCGGAAGAACGAGCAGAAGCGCCGTTCCCGAGCGTGGCCGGCCAGCCCTCATCGGAAGATATCGGACCATTGCTCCAGCCAGGATTGCCGGTTGGCCTCGATCACGGCCGGATCCATCTGCACCGGGTGGGGGGGAATGACGGTGTGCTCGACGAATTCCGATGGCAGGGCAGCTTCGGAATTGGCCGGAAAGACGAACCACGTCAAAGGGATCGACTCCTGGAACGGCGTGGAAAGCATGAAGTCGATCAACTGACCCGCCGGTCCCGGATGGGCGGTTCCGGACAGGATTCCGGCGAACTCGACCTGGCGATAACAGCCGTCGGTAACGACACCGGTCGGGGCCTCGTCGAGTGGGGTTTCGGAGAAGATGACCTCGGCGGGAGGCGATGAGGCGTACGAAACCACGATTGGTCGGTCACCCTCACCCGCTCCGCCCGAGAACTCGCCGTAATAGGCCTCAGTCCATCCGGGGGCGACCAGGGCACGGTTTTGCTCGAGGCCGACCCAGTACGCCTGCCAGCCCTCTTCACCGAAGGTAGCGATCGTGGCCAGAAGGAAGGCCAGGCCCGGTGAAGAGATCGTGGGGTCCTCGACCACCAGCATGCCTCCATAGGCCGGATCGATGAGATCGTCGAGGTCGGACGGTGGCGGTGATTCCTCGGAGAAGGCGGCCTTGTCGTAGTTGAGGCAGACGTCTCCGAAGTCGATGGGGGTCACCGGGGCATCGGCGGCGCGAAGGTGTTCGGGAACCGTCTCGATCGCCGAAGACGTGTACGGCTCGAAGATTCCGGCCTCGACCGCTCTCGCAAGGAAGGTGTCGTCTACGCCGAACAGAACGTCGGCCAAAGGATTGTCCGCGGTCAGAATCGCCTGGTTGACCATGGCCCCGGCATCTCCGGCTGCCAGGACTTCGACCGAATGTCCGGTCGCGGCAGTAAACCCGGCAAACGTGTCCTCGGTCACTGCGTCGGCGAACGAGTCGTGTGCCATCAACGTGATGGTGACAGGTCCGGGGTTGGAGTCTTCACCCGCACAGGCAACGGCTATTGCAGTCAAGAGGACGATGATGATGAGACGGCGCACGGTCACAGGTCCTTCGCTCGTGGAGCCTTGAGCGGCCGTGGGCACTCCCTTCGCCGGCATGACCCGGATCAGGTTCCTACGGTCGGAGGCACTGCCCGCGAAGGCATCCTCCCTCTCAGCCCGGTCCGCCGGGCTCCCGTGTGTTAGGAGGTCACTTTAGGGGACTTTGTGAAGTTGCCCGCACCGCAGGGTGGGCGCACCTTCACCGAATCGCCGGATCCGTCAGCCCTCGACGTAGGGGGTGATCACGAGGACGGAGTTGTGCCCACCGAACCCGAATGAGTTGGAGACCACCGGACCGGGAGTCCACTCGAGCGGCTCTCGGACGATGTTGGTCAGGGGGATTTCGGGGTCCTGGTCCGTAAGGCCGATGTTGGGGGGCAACTGGTGGCGCTCGATCGCCAGTACCGCCGTTGCTGCTTCGATGGCCCCGCTCGCACCGAGGGCGTGGCCCGTGGTTCCCTTGATCGACGACACCGGAGGCTGTTCATCGCCGAAGACCCGGGCGATGACCAGCCCTTCGGTCAAGTCGTTGAGCCCGGTGCC
This sequence comes from Acidimicrobiia bacterium, assembly GCA_035281305.1. Taxonomy (GTDB): domain Bacteria; phylum Actinomycetota; class Acidimicrobiia; order Spongiisociales; family ZC4RG35; genus DATEEG01. Next base: position 5,430 of record DATEEG010000028.1, read on the forward strand.
GGTCCCGTGAGCGTTGATGTAGGCCACGTCGGAGGGCCGCAGCCCGGCATCTTTCAAGGCCAACTGGATGGCGCGCTCGGCTCCGTTGCCGGTGGGATGAGGTGCGGTGATGTGGTGGGCGTCGGCGGTGGAAGCGGCACCACCGATCTCGGCGAGGATCCTGGCTCCCCGGGCTCGGGCTCGCTCCAGGTCTTCTAGGACCAGGAGCCCTGCCCCTTCTCCCAGCACGAAACCGTCGCGCTCGACCGAGAACGGACGGGCGATCCCACTGGGCGACAGTGCTTTGGCGGCCGCAAACCCGGCTTCGGTCGGACGCCTCACTGCCCCCTCGGCGCCGCCGGCGACGGCAGCGTCGGCATAACCCCATTGGATCGCCCGCAAGGCGTCGGAGATCGCCTGGGCACCTGCGGCGCAGGCCACCACCTGGGTCGTGGCAGGTCCGCCGAATCCGTACTTGATGGAGATGGCGGCAGCGGCGGCGTTGCACATCATCATCGGAATCAAGAGTGGAGACACCCTGGTTCCCTCCTCGTACGAGCCCTGGATCAACTCCTCCAGGGAAGCCAGGCCACCGATACCGGTCGCGATCGAAACGGCGACGCGGTCGGGGTCGGCAGTGAGCTCGCCCGCCTGATCGAGGGCCTCAGCCGCCGCGCCGAGAGCGAACTGCGAGAAGCGGTCCAGGCGCCGGCTCTCCTTGCGAGGGATCAAGGGCTCCGGATCCCATCCCCTGACTTCGTGGGGACCGGCGCCGGGTTCAGCGAGAAGGCCCTTCCAGAAGCTCTCG